>DATHCS010000170.1:0-5949 GCA_035319405.1 Candidatus Dormiibacterota bacterium
GCCGTTCCGGCCGGCTGCCGACGTGGCCGACCTCCCGCCGGGCACGATGCTGCGCTTCACCCAGGGCGACCTGGACGTGCTCATCGCCCACACCGAGAGAGGCCTGGTGGCCGTCGACGATCGCTGTCCCCACATGTCCGCACCGCTTTCGGTCGGTGCGCTGGAGGGCTGCATCGTCGCCTGCCCGCTCCACAGCGGCCGCTTCGACCTGGCCTCCGGTGAGACGGTGCAGTTCCCCACCACAGGCGGGCTGGACCCCGGCGGGGGCTACCACCCCACCTGGTCGCCGCCGGGCAGCGAGAAGCGGCCGGAGCCGACCGACCTGAAGGCCCGCGCGCGAGCCCTCACCCGCGTGCGTCGCTTGCGTTACTACCCGCTCCGCGTGGTCGACCGACGAATCGAGGTGGCGCTGCCGGAGGCCTGAGGAGCGCGCTAGACTCCCGCCGGAGGCCGCCCCATGTCCCTCAGCCCGCCCCGCTCACCCCTCACGCTCGACGAGATCGCCGCCGTGCGGCGGCCCTTCCGCAGCGCCACCCTGCTGCCCGGACGCGCGTACCACGACCCGGCCATCTGGGATTTCGAGCGCGAGCAGTGGTTCTTCCGCGACTGGGTCTGCGTGGCCCGCGCCGAGGAGGTGCCCGAGCCGGGGGCGTTCGTGCGGCGCGACTTCCTGGGCGAGGACGTGCTGATCGTGCGGGGCCGCGACGGCCTGGTGCGCGCCTTCTTCAACGTGTGCCGTCACCGTGGCACCTGCGTGGCCGAGCCGGCCAGCGGCAAGGCCGTGCGCTTCCAGTGTCCCTACCACGCCTGGATCTACGACCTCGAGGGGCGGCTCATACGGACCAAGCACATGGAGGACGTCGCCGACTTCGAGCACGAGACCTTCGGCCTCCGGCCGATCCGCCTCGAGGAGTGGCAGGGCTTCCTGTTCCTCTGCTTCAGCGAGGAGACGCCGCCGCTGCGCCGGTACATGGGCGACTGGTTCGACCACCACGCCGGCTTCGGGCGCGACTACGGGCGGCTCGGGCGCGCGGCCCGCCTCGAGTACGACGTCGCCGCCAACTGGAAGATCGTGGCCGAGAACTACTCAGAGTGCTACCACTGCCCCGCCGTCCATCCGCTGCTCAACCGGCTGACGCCCTACGACCTGGGCGAGGACTTCGAGCCGAGCGGCCCCTGGAAGGGCGGCTGGATGCTCTTCGCCGACGGCTTCCAGACGATGTCGATGGATGGCGACCGCCATGGCCGGCCGCTGTTGCCCGGCACCAGCGAGGCCGACGCGCGCCGCATCTTCTACTACATCCTGTGGCCCAACCTGATCGTCAGCGTGCACCCCGACTATGTGCTGACCCACCAGGCCTGGCCCGACGGCCCGGAGCGGTCGCACGTGGTGTGCGACCTGTACCTCGACCGCGATGACATCGGCCGCCTCGACGTGAGCGACGCCGTGTCGTTCTGGGACCTCACCAACCGCCAGGACTACCACGTCGTCGAGCTGCAGCAGCGGGGCACCGCGTCACGCAGCTGGGACGCGGGGCGCTTCTCCAACCAGGAGGCTGCCGTGCACGCCTTCGACCTGATGGTCGTGGATCGCTATGCGCTCGACGGCGTGCAGACGCCGCGTGAGCAGCGCACGGTCGTCGAGCGTGACCGGCTCGCCGCTCGCGCGCGGGCGGCGGGCGGCCGGGCGTCGACCAACGGTCATTGACCCATGGGTCGCTGGCGCGCCTGGCCGCGGCTGCTGGTGGGGGCCATCCTGGCGCTGGTGGGCCTCGTTTGGGTCGGCCAGGGCGCGGGACTGATCCCCGGCAGCTTCATGAGCAGCGATCCGGTCTGGGCGGTGGCGGGGTTGGTGGCCATCGTGGCCGGGGGCCTGATCGCGATCCCCGCCCTCCGACACCGCTGAGCGGGCCTCAGGCGAGGACCAGCGGCTGGCCGGTCTCGAGCAGGGTCTTGAGACCGGAGACGATCGTCACGATGCCACCGCTGAAGTCCCGTTCGATGCGCGAGCCCGGCGCGTACCCGTCGGTCGTCACGGTCAGCCGGCAGGCCGCGTCGCCGAGCGGGTCGATCTGCCAGGTCATGCGCACCGGCGGTTCGGCCGCGATCTCGGCATCCCAGGTGGCGTGGAAGCGCAAGGCCAGGCGGCGTGGCGGATCGACTTCGAGCACTTCCCCATCGGCCGCAAGGGTGCCGTCCGGATAGCGGTAGGTGATCGGCGCGCCGGGCCGCCAGTCCGAGGCGACGCGCGTGCCGAAGTAGTAGCGGGCCGTCTGGTCGCCGTCGGTGAGAGCCTCCCAGAGGGCATCGGGGGCCGTGCGGATCACGATCGAGTAGACGTGCTGCGGTTCGCCCATCGGGGAGACCTCCTCGAGCTGCTCGCGGAGCGCGACCATGGCGCCCACCACCGGTGCCGCGTAGCGACTGATCCAGCGGTCGTGCAGCGCCCGGATCGGCACCGGGTTGAGGTAGTGGTGCTTCTGGCGGCCGACGCGCCGCGTCGTCACCAGCCCGGCGTCCTCCAGGACGCGCAGGTGGCGCATGACGCCGAAACGGGTGAGCCCCGGCAGCCGCATCTCGAGGCGCGAGGTCGTCTGCCCGTCCTCGTCGAAGAGGCTGTCCAGGAGCGTTCGCCGGCTCGGGTCGCTGAGGGCCCGGAAGACCGCCGCCAGCTCCTCGTCACGTGTCATGCGGTCGATGATATGTGCGGTTCTGCGCACGTGTCAATAGCCGCACGTATCTCGGCACTGGCTCCGCACCGCCGCGGATCGCGGCGTGGGCGCGGCTCGTGAGCTGTCAGCTCTCGACTGCCAGCCGCCTCCAGGCCGCCTCATCGACCCCGACGGCGAAAGCGTCGCCGCGCCGCGCCAGCGGCAGCCGGAGCAGGCCCGGATCGGCCAGCAAGCGCTCGAGCACCTCCCCGTCGTCCATGCGCAGGTAGGCCAGGCCGAGCTCGCGGTAGCGGCGCGACTCGGCGTCCAGCAGGGCGCGGGCGCCAAGCCGCTCCGCGAAGCGCCGCAGCTCGGTCGGTGCCGGCGGGCGAACGGCCAGGTCGACGAAGCTCAACGGCACGCGCCGCTCCTTGAAGAACCGCAGGGCCTTCTGGGTGGCACGGGAGTCCTTGCGACCGAAGAGCTGGAGCGGTGGCGTGGTCGGCTGCGGCATCGAGGGACCCCGCGTCTTTCCTTCGGCGGGCGTCTCAGGCGTCGCCGGGCAGGCTGAGGATCCGGCGAGGATTGTCGACCGTGATCGTATCGAGGGTCGCCTCGTCCACGCCGGCCGCGTGCAGGCGAGGCAGGAACGTCTCGTGGAGGTAGACGTACCCGTTGCCTCCGTAGGCCTTCAGCTGGCTGTCGTGGCAGACGTCCTGGCTGAGCAGGATCCGCTCGGCAAGTCCAGCCTGCAGCAGCTCGAGCAGGAGACGCAGCAAACGCGGCTCCCCGCCCCGCTCGAGCGGGGTGAAGCTCATGCCCAGGAAGTCGAACTCGAGGTTGGCGCCGCGCGCGATCACCGCACGGTAGTACTCGAGGTCCGGGTTGGAATCGGCGTGGCCGATCACGACGCGCGCGGGATCGAGGCCCTCCGCCTCGAAGACACCCAGCTGAGCGAGCCCCACCCGCGACATCACCGAGTGGGTCGTCACGGCCAGGCCCGTCGCCCGGGCGGCACGAGCGACAGCGCGGTGCACGCGCTCCTCGCGGGCGGTGAGCCAGGGCTTGTCGGTGCCGATCTCGCCGATGATGCCCGGCCGAACCCCGCTGCCCTCGGCGCCGACCTCGAACTCCGCCACCAGCTCGTCGGCCAGGTCCTGGACGGTGCGCCGGTCGATCTCGTCGCGCGCGGGGTAGTACGGGTCGCGGTACCAGCCGCAGCCCATCACCAGGTGCAGGCCGCTCTGCTCGCTGACCCGTCGCAGGCGGGCCGGGTCGCGCCCGATCGCGGGCAATGTGACGTCCACCAGGCAGCTCCCGCCGGCCGCGCGGAACCGCGCCAGCTCGGGCAGGATGAGCTCCTCCTCGCCGGTCAGCTGCCAGTAATCCCAGCGGTCGGGGATCTGCCACAGCACGCAGCGCGTGTGCTCGTGCGGCAGCGTGAAGCCGATCTGCTCGACGGGGACGCGGCCGAGCACGGTCTGAACGTATGCCATCAGGGTGCGCCGACCACCAGCCGGCCGTCCTGGTAGACGGCGCGGATGCGCCCCTTGAGGTCGTCGAAGGCGAAGGGGTCGCCGTCGACCACGACCAGGTCGGCTCGCTTGCCCGCGGTCAGACTGCCCAGCTCGTCGCCGAGCCCCATCAGGTCGGCCGCGGACTGGGTCGCCGCGACCAGCACGGCCTCGGGCGCCATGCCGCCCTCGCGCATGAGCTCCAGCTCGCGCAGGTTCGCGCCGTGGACCGTGACGCCGGAATCGGTGCCCATGGCGATCCTGACCCCCGCCTCGACGGCACGCCGGAAGGCCGCCCGGTGGATGTCCACCACCTCCGTGGCCTTGCGGACCACCGCCTCCGGGAGGCGAGCCCCCGCGTCGACCGCATCGAGCACGCCGCGCGGCGCGACGAGCGTGGGCACGAACCAGGTGCCGCGGTCGAGCATCATGGCGATGGCCTCATCGTCCAGGTAGATGCCGTGCTCGATCGAGCGGATGCCCGCGCGGATGGCGGCCTTGATGCCGGGCGCGCCCTGTGCATGCGCCATCACGTGCAGGCCGGCTCGATCGGCCTCCTCGACGAGCACCGCCAGCTCGGCGTCGCTGAAGTGGCCGTGGCGAGGGTCGTCGCGGGGCGAGAGCACCCCGCCCGAGGTGAAGACCTTGAGGTGGTCGGCTCCGGCACGGACGAGCATGCGCACCACGCGGCGCATCTCGTCGGGGCTGTCCACGCGTCCGGAGGGGAACCCCGGATAAGTCAGCGTGGAGAGGTCGTAGCCGGAGACCATCCAGCCGTCGCCGTGCCCACCCGTCTGGGAGATCATGTTGACGGCGATGCGCAGTCGAGGGCCGCTGACCAGGCCGTCCTCGACCGCCTGCCGCACGCCCAGGTCCGCGTAGCCGGCGTCTCGGACGGTGGTGATCCCGGCCTCCAGCGTCGCGCGCAGGTTCCTCGCCGCGACGTAGAACGCGTAGGAGAAGGGCTGCTCCAGCTCCTTCACCAGGTCAAGCGTGGTCGGCTCGAAGAGCACGTGCACGTGGCAGTCGAAGAGGCCCGGCAGCAGGGTCCGTCCCGTGACGTCGACGCGCTCGTCGCCGGCGAGGCCCGGGCCGACCTCGACGATCCGGCCGTCCTCCACGGCGACGTCGGCCTGCGGCAGCGACGCCGTGCCGTCGAAGATGCGTGCCCCCGTGAAGATCGCCCGCGTCATCCGCCACCTCCTGCGTCTGCGCGCATGGTGGCACCGCGCGCGGCGGCGCGTGCGTTCAGGCGGCTCCGGCTCCCCCCGCCTGGCGGGTCAGGTCGGCCGGCACGTCCACGTCGCGGCGCCACTGGCCATCGCGGTCCCAGCGTCGCCAGACCGCCTGCGCTACGACGTCCGGCTCAAGGGCCCGCAGGAGGCCGCGCAGGCTGTGCTCGTCGCTCAGCAACCGCTCACGCGCCAGCGGCAGGGCGGCGTCCCGCACGAGGACGCAGGGCAGCGGCCGCCACCCGTCACCGTCGGCCAGCACGACGGCCCGCCCGGGCGCGGCGAGGGGAGGCAGGGCCCGCTCGAGCAGGCCGGTGAGCAGATCGGCCTCGAGCGAGGGCATGTCGCCCGCCACGGCGAGGACCAGCCCTTCCGACGCCGCCTCCAGCCCTGCCACCAGGCCCGCCAGGGGACCGGCGTCGGGCAGGCTGTCACGCACGAGACGGACGGGCACGGACAGGCGCGGCAGCGACGGCGCGGCGCCGGTCGTCGAGATCGCCACGATCACCTCGAGGCAGGCGCCGCCGACCGCCTCGACGGCGAGATGCAGGA
>DATHCS010000171.1:0-2037 GCA_035319405.1 Candidatus Dormiibacterota bacterium
GGTTGACGGGCCCGGTGGGCGCCAGGTCGAACGTGCCGACGCCGCTGATCGTCACGGTCGCGAAGTGGTCGTTCCAGCGGTTGGTCTGGTTCGAGGTGGCAGAGTCCTGGTAGACCACCGAGAAGGTGAAGGTCGTGGCGGTGGTGCCGCTGGCGGGTGACACCGTGCCATTGCAGATCTGCGTCACCTGTGGCCCACCGCAGGTGGCGGCCGCGACCGGCCCGACCGCTCCGGTGGCGGTCCAGCTGAGGGCGAGCAGGAGCGCGGCCAAGATGCCGCGGGCGATCTTGTTCACGCTTGAGGCAGCATTCCCATGGTGGTGTGGCGAGCGTAAGCGCTGAGGTTCCGCTCGGTCCGTGGCCCATCGGTCATGGGCGGTCGATGGTCCCTTCGGCGGGTGCGTGGCCGTCGCGGAGGCCTTGCGATGTCTGGCCGCTATGCCAGACTGCGGTCATGCCTTCGGTCGCCGATCTCGTCGAAGACCATCTCCTGCGCTCCCTGACCGACCCGGAGACGTACGAGCTCGGCAGGGCGCTGGCCGATCACGATGCCGTGGCCTTCGAGCAATTCACGCCGATGGCCGTGCGGGCACGCGTGGCCGACGGCGAGCTGTACTACGTTGACCTGCGTGTGGGGCCGGGCAAGCTCACCTGGTCCTGCTCCGAGCCTGGTGGATCGCGCGGCGAATTCTGTCGTCACTGCGTGGCCGCCGCCGTACAGACCTGGCGGCAGGCGCCCGCGAGACGTTCGTCCGGGGAGGCGGGCCAGGAAACTGGTCCGACCGCGGGGCTGCCGGCCGCCCAGCCGCCGACCAAGGCCACGCCGCAAGCCGCGCCGGCACCGCCGGCCAGGCCCACGCCGCAGGCCGCGCCGCGACCGCAGTCCGAGGCGCCGGTGCTGCCGCCCGTCGCGGCCGCCCCCGCCGCCGTCGAGGCACCTCCGCAACCCGCCGAGGTGCCACCTCCTGCGGTCGGGGCTCCCGCGGTCGCGGCCGCCGCGGCCGTCGAGCCTCCGCCCCCGGAAGCACCCGCGCTGCCCCCCCTGCTCAGCGGCCTTCACGCCATCCTCTTCAGCCCTCGCGCCGAGGAGCTGCGCGCCTTCCTGCGCGACGTGCTCGAGCTGTCGGGCATCGACGCGGGAGAAGGCTGGCTCATCTTCGCGCTGCCTCCCTCCGAGCTTGCGGTGCACCCCGCGCCCAGGCCGGACCAGGGCCTCTACCTCCTGTGCGACGACATCGAAGCAACGCTGGAGGCGCTCGAAGCGCGTGGCGTCGTTCGCACGCCCCTGCGCGAGGAGTCATGGGGCTTCGTCACGGAGATCGGCCTTCCTGACGGAAGCGTCCTGCCGCTCTACCAGCCCAAGCACCCGCGGCCGACGCAGAGCTGACGCCCGACGCACCGGGCGGGGGAGAAGACGGCCGGCGATGCGAACTGCTGGCCCTCAGCCGGGCGGGTGCCCAGCCTATGGCGAGGAGCAGTAGGTCGCCGACTTGCCGATCGCCGCGTAGGGACACCAGGCGATGTCGATGAGGTACAGCAGCGCGCTGCGGTTGCGAGCCGTCTCGCGCGCGATGAGCTCGTCCGGCGTGTAGACCGGGGCGGCATACGGCGACGACTTGGGGTACATCTCGAAGGTGAAGGAGAAGATGTGCTGCGTGGCGTAGAGCCAGTCGATCTCGTCGCCGTCGGTCACGTAGAGGTCGCTCGATTGCTCGGGCTTGTAGCCGTTCTTGGCGGCCATGGCCTTGGCCATCGCCACGAACGTGGCGTGGTCGTCGGCGGTCATGTCGGCGGGGATGTCCGTCTTGGTGTAGCCGTAGGGCCACAGGATCAGCTCGCCGTCGGTGTGGAAGGTCACGTGTGTCTTGATCTGCTGCACGCCGTTGACGACTCGGCTCAGGACGAAGTCGCGTACGGCCTGCGCCTCGGGGGTGCTGAACGCGGACGGCCCACGGTAGTTCCAGGCGGCCGGGTTGCTGGAGGACCCGCCGCAGCAGCCCCAGCGGTAGCCGTAGTTGCGGTTGATGTCCGTGCCGAT
>DATHCS010000172.1:0-23964 GCA_035319405.1 Candidatus Dormiibacterota bacterium
GGCCCACCAACGCGCCTGGCGCAACAGCTCCGCCCGCATCAGCTCGGCGGCCGTCGGCGCCTCGTCGCCCGGAGCGCGCCGGCCCCCGCCCCGCCAGGCCTCGTAGCGACGGAGATTGGCGGTCTCCGCATCGAGCGACCGCACGCGCGCATACGGCCCCCAGGCCCGCCAGGCGCCTATCACCATCAGGGCGATGCCCAGCCCGATCACGGCGAGGCCGAGCAGGCTCACTTCGACGCCTCCGCTCCGCTGGCAGCCAGGCGCTCGCGAAGCAGGGCCTGCACGGTCGCGGCGTCGGCGCGCCCGCGCGTCGCCTTCATGGCCTGCCCCACGAGGAAGCCCAGCGCCTGGCCCTTGCCCGCGCGGACGTCTGCGACCGCTTCCGGGTTGGCCGCCAGCACCTCGTCCACGAGCGCCGCCAGCGCGTCGCGATCGCTGATCTGCTGCAATCCGAGGGCGGCCACGATCGCCTCGACCGACTCGCCGCTGCGCGCGTGCCGCTCGAGCACCTGCTTCGCGTTCGTGCCGGAGATGGCGCCGTCGACCACCAGGCGCACCAGCCGCGCCAGCTGGGCAGGGTCGACCGCGACCGCTCCCGAGCCCGCCCGAGCGGCACCCGCCGACGACTCCTCGGCCTGCGGCGACTTGGCGAGCCGCAGGTACTCCCCGGTCACCCAGTTCGCGACAGCCTTGGGCGGCAGCCCGGGATCCGCCGCCAGCGCGCCCTCGAAGAGGGCGGTCGCGGCCGGCTCCGCGACGAGAACCGCGCTGTCGTATGGCGAGAGGCCGAGTGCGTCGCGATAGCGCTGCCGGCGCGCACCGGGCAGCTCAGGGAGCTGCCCGCGGAGCCGGCGCAACCAGGCCTCATCGGTCTCCAGGGGAGGCAGGTCGGGCTCGGGGAAGTAGCGGTAGTCCTCGGAGTCCTCCTTGCGGCGCATCGTGTAGGTCACGCCCCGGGCGTCATCCCAGCCGCGCGTCTCTTGGATCACCGCTCCGCCCCCGTCGAGGACGTGTGCCTGCCGTTCGACCTCGAAGTCGATGGCGCGTTCGACAGCGCGGAAGGAGTTCATGTTCTTGACCTCGACGCGCGTGCCCAAGACCTGGCTGCCGGCGGGTCGCAGGGAGACGTTCGCCTCGACCCGCATCTGCCCGCCCTCGAGCGCAGCGTCCGAGGCGCCGATGGTGAGCAGCACGAGGCGCAGCTCCTCCGCATAGCGGCGGGCGGCCTCCGCACTGCGCAGGTCGGGCTCGGTGACGACCTCCATGAGCGGCATGCCCGAGCGGTTGAAGTCGATGAGGCTCACCCGACGGCCCCTGTCGTCGGCGGCATGGATGAGCCGGGCGGTGTCCTCCTCCAGGTGCGCCCGCCGGATGCGCACCTCGGTCGGGCCCGCAGCGGTGTCGAAGGCGAGCCGCCCGTCAGCCGTGAGCGGCAGGTCGTACTGGCTGATCTGGTAGCCCTTGGGCAGGTCGGGGTAGAAGTAGTTCTTGCGATCCCAGCGGGTGACCGGCAGGACGCGGGCCCCGAGCGCCAGGCCCGTCAGCAGCACCAGTTCGACCGCCCGGCGGTTGGCCACTGGCAGGGTGCCCGGCAGGCCGAGGCAGATGGGACAGGTGCGCGAGTTGGGTGGAGCGTCGGCGATGTCGGTGCTGCACGCGCAGAACATCTTGGAGACGGTCCGCAGCTGGACGTGGATCTCCACGCCGATGACCGGCTCGTACGCAGCGACCGCGGGCGCCGCGGCCGCCGGGGCCGCCTCCGCCCCGCTCATGCGCGCACCTCACCGGCCACGCTGACCATGAAGAGGCCGAGCATGGCGACCGCCAGCCACCCCACGGCGAGGGTCAGGCGCCAGGCGGCCCCGCGCGCTTCGGCCCACGGCGAGCGCCGAGGCTCCGGATCGTCGGCCTGGCCATCCGCCTGCGTGCCGGTCGGCTCCTCCGGGGTATGGACGGCGGGCAGCAGCAGCTCGCGCCCGTTCGACCAGCTGCGCCAGGTCCCGTAGGCCGCCAGGAAGAGGCCGCACACGGTGAGCAGGAAGGCCGCCATCACCGGCTACGGCCGCAGGCTCCCCAGGAAGCGCTCGATGCGCACGAGGGCTTCCTCGAGCTGCTCGTAGCTCGTGGCGTAGCAGGCCCGCACGAACCCCTCGCCGGAGGGCCCGAAGCTATCGCCAGGGATGACCGCCACCTGCTGCTCGAAGAGCAGGCGCTCGCTGAACGCGGCGCTGGTCAGGCCGCTGGAGCGGATCTCCGGGAAGGCGTAGAAGGCGCCGCGGGGCTCGAAGGTGCGCAGCCCCAGGCGCTCCAGGCCCGCCACGAACATCTTCCGTCGCCGGTCGTACTCGGCCACCATCCGCTGCACGTCCTGCTCGGCACCGCTGAGGGCCACCAGCGCCGCGTCCTGGGCCGTCGTGGGGGCCGACATGATCTCGTACTGGTGCACCTTGATGATGCCCTCCAGCAGGTCACGCGGCGCGCACAGCCAGCCGACTCGCCAGCCGGTCATGGCATAGGCCTTCGAGAAACCGCCGATGAGGATCGTCCGCTCCCGTGCACC
The DNA here is from genome assembly GCA_035319405.1 of Candidatus Dormiibacterota bacterium. GTDB lineage: Bacteria > Chloroflexota > Limnocylindria > Limnocylindrales > CSP1-4 > DASPUH01. The sequence continues at coordinate 2,561 of DATHCS010000172.1, forward strand.
GGGGAACGAGCTGAAGGCGCGATGGCGGTGGTCGCCGTAGACGAGGCGGTCGTAGATCTCGTCGCTCACCACCAGCAGGTCATGGCGGGCGGCGATCTCCGCGATGGCCGCGAGCGCGTCGGCGTCGAGCACCGCGCCCGTGGGGTTGCAGGGATACCCGAGGAAGATGGCCTTCGTGCGCGGCGTGACGGCCGCCCCCACGGCAGCCGGGTCGAGCTCGAAGGCGCGATCCAGGCGAGTCGGCAGGCGCACCGGGACCCCGCCGTTGAAGACGATCGCCGGCGTGTAGGCGACGTACGAGGGCTCGTGCAGGATGACCTCGTCGCCGGGATCGATGATGGCGGCCATGCCCGCCGCCACGGCCTCGGACGCGCCGACCGTGATGAGCACCTCGGCGGTGGGGTCGTACTCCACCTCGTACAGCTTCTGGAGGTGCTTGGAGAGCGCACGGCGGAGCTCGAGCGTGCCGTAGTTGGAGGTGTAGTGCGTGCGCCCGGCGCGCAGCGAGCGCACCCCCTCTTCGACGATCTGCGGCGGCGTCGTGAAGTCCGGCTCGCCCACCCCGAGGCTGATGACGTCGGGCATCGTGGCGATCACGTCGAAGAACTTGCGGATGCCCGACGGCGGCACCGCCTCGACCCGGCCGGCCAGCCGGGAACGGGAGCCGACGGGCGATGCGGTGCTCATGGCGACCTCAGGGCAGCGTGACGCGACCCTCCGAGTATAGAGGCCGGCGAGCGGGGATCAGACGCCGACCGGCTGGGGCGCCGGCGACGACGCGACCGGCGTGGCCGGCTGCCAGCCATCGCGGTAGATCCGCTCGGCGCGCTCGCGGATGCCGAGCAGCTGCTTGCGCGTCATGACGAAGATGCCGAAGCTCATGAGCGGCTGCATGGCCTGCTGCACGGCGACCGGGGGCACGCCCTGCCCTTCGGCGGGCGCCCACATGGCCCGGAAGCGCACCAGCAGGCGCGACTGGGTCGCCCCGATGGGCTCGACCACCATGGCCCAACTGACCTTGAACTCGGGCGGGGTGGCGGCGCCGAGGAAGGCCCCGGTGGCGCGCAGGTTGGCCGGTGACGGTTCCACCCCGTCGCCGGAGCCGACCGGCTCGCCGGCGGCCTGGAACTCCGCGACCATCTCTCGATCGAGGTACAGCACCAGGGCACGGCCCGGCTCGAGGACCTTCACGGCGAAGCCGCCGCGCGGGTCGGTCGGGACGCGGTCGCCGACCTTGAGGTCCTGGAACTCGGGGAGGATGCGGTCGCTGCTGCCGCCGGCCATGTCCAACTGGTCGTAGCTGTACCAGCCGGCGCGGCTGAAGCCCATCTGCGGCAGCCAGGGCCACACGTACTCGGGCGGAGCGTCGATGGTGATGGCGCGGGTCTCCGAGATCGGCGCCTCTGGCACGAGGTCGTCGCCGGGCAGCGGGCGGGCCGACTCGGCGGCGTCGACACCCCAGCCCCGCCACCAGGGTCGGACCACGTAGGCGTACGTCGCCACGGACGCGGCGGCGACGCCGGCCGTGGTGATCAGGACACGACGAAGCATGGGCGGTTCCTCCTGCCGGCAGGATGCGCGGTACGGGCCGCGCGGGTCAGTGCCATCCGTCCCGCAGCCGCGGGCCGTTGGACGAGCGCGGCGGCCGCGCGCCTCATGCGGTGGACGACCGCTCGCCCTGCACCGCCGCGAGGCGCGCTGCGGGCGAAGGCGCGCCGGGGTCGTCGAGCACGGGGAGGGCGGTCGGCTCGACCCCCCTCCAGGGCGCCCCCGCCGTGACGGCCTCGTACGCGCGCCCGAGGCCCAGCAATCGCCCCTCCTCCCAGGGCCGCCCGATGAACTGCAGGCCCACGGGCAGTCCCTCGGAGAGCCCGCAGGGCACGGAGAGCCCGGGCAGGCCCGCCACGTTGACGGGCAGCGTGCAGGCGTCGGACAGGTACATCGCCACCGGGTCGGCGAGCCGGGCCCCCAGCGGGAAGGCGACCGTCGGGCTGGTGGGCGCCACGAGGGCGTCCACCGACTCGAAGGCGCGGTCGAAATCGCGCTTGATCAACGTGCGCACCTTCTGCGCCTTCAGGTAGAAGGCGTCGTAGTAGCCGGCGGAGAGGGCATAGGTGCCCAGCATGACGCGGCGCTTGACCTCCGCCCCGAAGCCCCCGTCCCGGGTGGCGAGGTAGTTCGCCAGCACGTCCCCGCCGCGCGCGCTGTAGCCGTAGCGGATCCCGTCGTAGCGCGCCAGGTTGGCCGAGGCCTCGGCGGGGGCGATGATGTAGTAGGTCGCCAGCCCGTAGTCGGTGTGCGGCAGGTCGACGTCCACGACCTCGGCGCCGGCGGCTTCGAGCGCCACCACCGCTTCACGCACGCGTCGGGCCACGCCCACCTCCATGCCCGCCACGAAGTACTGGCGTGGCAGGCCCAGGCGAATGCCTCGCAGCGCGGCCGCGGCCGCCTCGTCGTCCAACGGCAGGGCGGCCGCGTAGTCCGGCACCGGGTGCGGCGAGGAGGTCGCGTCCCGTTCGTCGCGGCCGGCGACGGCCTGCAGCAGCATGGCCGCGTCGCGGGTGTCGCGGCCGAAGGGGCCGATCTGGTCCAGCGAGCTGGCGAAGGCGATGATGCCGTAGCGGCTCACGCGACCGTAGGTCGGCTTGAGGCCGACGACGCCGGTCAGCGCGGCGGGTTGGCGGATCGAGCCGCCCGTGTCGGTGCCGATCGCGAGGGGCACGTGGAACGCCGCCACCGCGGCGGCGGATCCGCCGCTGCTGCCGCCCGGCACCCGGTCAAGGTCCCAGGGATTGCCGGTCGGGCCCCACGCGGAGTGCTCGGTCGACGAGCCCATGGCGAACTCGTCCATGTTGGTCTTGCCCAGCACGACCGCCCCGGCGGACAGCAGCCGCTCCGCGATGTGCGCGTCGTAGGGCCCGACGAAGCCATCAAGGATGCGACTGCCCGCCGTGGAGGGCTGCCCGCGCGTCACCACCAGGTCCTTGAGCGCCAGCGGCAGCCCCAGCAGCGGCGGCAGGTCGGCCAGGGCCGCCGGGCCGGCACGGCGCGCTTCCGCCAGGCGCCGATCGGCCGCCTCGGCCGCGGCCAGGGCACCGTCGCCGTCCACGGACACCCACGCATGCAGCGCGTGGTCCTGGCGCCGGATCCGCGCCAGGTGGGCCTCGACCAGCTCGCGGCTCGAGCACTCGCCGGCACGCAGCGCGGACGCCATCTGCGCGGCTCGCCATCGCGTGACGTCCATGGGGCGGCTGGTCATGGCTCGACCTCGGGAGCGCCGGCATCGCCGAGGATCGCCGGCACCAGGAAGTGGTCGCCCAGGCGCTCGGGTGCGCCCGCCAGCGCGGCCTCGGTGCTCAGCCCTGGCTCTGCCCGGTCCTCACGCAGGATGTTGGCCTGCTCGATCGTCTGGGCCGTCGGGGCGATGGCCTCGGTATCGAGCTCGGCGAGCACGGCGTACTGCTCGAGGATGTGGTTGAGCTCGACCTGCAGGCGCGTCAGCTCGTCCTCGCTCAGCCCGAGCCGGGCCAGCAGCGCGACGTGGGCGACTTCGGCGCGGTCGAGGTGGGCCATCCGCCCAAGCATAGCCGGGGCGGCGCAGCCGAGATCCGGGCCCGCCGGACGCGGTCAGCCTCAGCGCGGAGGCAGGGGGTCGAAGGCCTCCGCGAGACTGGCGCGCCAGGCTGGCGGCTCGAACGGTCGCCCGAAGTAGGCCGTTTCGCGGCGCACCCGGCCGTCGCCGGTCTCCGCCAGGATGACCGTGTACCAGCGCTCCCCGTTGGCGTAGTCGTTGACCCCTTCGAAGACCACCAGCGGGCCGATGCCGTGGACCCGGATCGGGGTCAGCAGCGGCGTGAGCTCCCATCCCTCCGGCGAACTGGCGACGCGGGTCACCTGCACGTCGGGGTAGCCCGGATACGCGCGGTGGATGGCCACGTCGTGCGCGTGGTCGGGCACCCGCTCGCCGGTCTGCGGCCATTCGACCGTCCAGTCCGCGCTGCGCAGGTGTTCCAGGGTCGCGAAATCCCGCTGCTGCGTGGCCCGCTCGTAGCGGCTGCTGAGCTGGTGCAGGGCGGCCGCGTCGAGCTCGGAAGCGGGCGCGAGCGACACCGGCGGCGCCGCGCCGTCGAACCGGACCACGTTCGGGGCACGCCAGGCGGGCGCGGGCAGCGACTCGCAAAAGTACTCCGCCTCCTCGCGCACGTACCCGTCTCGCAGCCCGAGGACGGAGACCCAGAACCAGGGCGAGCCGTCGGGGTAGACCGCTGTGCCTTCGATGGTCCACAGCTCGTCGCGGCCGCTGACACGGCGGACCGTGCCCAGCCTCGGCGCACCGCCCGGGTAATCCCGCTCGATGGTCGTGATGCCATCCCGTCCCCGGACGAGCTCCCCCGACTGCGGCCAGCGCACGACGTAGTCGGGATGGCGCAGCGAGCGCAGCGCGTCGAGGTCCCACGCGGCGATGCTCGCCGCGTAGCGCTGCGCGGTGCCGCCCGGTCCGGGGGCGCCCATTCAGCGTCGCCCTGGCGGACCCACGAAGCGCAGCCCCAGCTCGGCCAGCTGGGCCGGCTCGGCGGGGGATGGCGCCTCCAGCATGAGGTCGCTGCCGGACTGGGTCTTGGGGAACGCCATCACCTCGCGGATGTTGACCTGGTCGGTCAGCAGCGCCGCCCAGCGATCGACGCCCAGGGCAATCCCGCCGTGGGGCGGAGCGCCGTACTCGAAGGCCTCGAGCAGTGCTCCGAACTTCTGGCGCATGCCCTGCAGGGAGTGGCCCATCAGCGCGAAGCTGCGCTCGAGCAGCTCACGGCGATGGATGCGCACGGAGCCGCCGCCCAGCTCCCACCCGTTGAGGACCAGGTCGTACTGCTGCGCCCGCGCGCGCCCCGCGGGATCCTCGGGCGCCGGGCGGCCAGGGTCGCCCGAGGCCGTCACGAGGAGCGGCTCGTCCTCGGGCAGGGGCGAGCTGAAGGGGTTGTGCGTGGCGTCCCAACGCCCGTTGTCGGCGTCCCACTGGTACATCGGGAAGTGGTGGACCCAGCAATACGCCAGGACGCGAGGGTCGGCCAGCCCGAGGCGCGCCCCGAGCTCGGAACGGAGGCGACCCAGAAGCTCCTGGGCCACGCCATCGGCGTCGGCCACGAGGAGCACGAGGTCGCCCGGCTGGGCCCCCGCTGCGAGCGCCATGGCCAGGGTGCGCTCCTCGCCGCAGGCCTTGAGGAGCGGCGAGCGGAGCCCCTGCGGCGCGAGCGCGATCGTGACCAGGCCGCGGGCGCCATGGCGCTGCGCCAGCTCGGTCAGCTCGTCCAGCTGCGAGCGACTGGCGCCGGCCAGCCCGGGCGCCGCGAGCCCGACCACCCGGCCCCCGCCCCCCACGACCTCCTCGAAGACGCGGAAGCCGCAGTCGCGGGCCAGCTCGCCCAGGTCGGCCAGCTCCAGCCCGAAGCGCAGGTCCGGCTTGTCGGACCCGTAGCGGTCCAGCGCCTCGCGGTAGGTCAGCCGTGGGAATGGCCGCTGCTGGATGGGACGCTCCGGAACCACGGCATCGCTCACCAGGATCGCCATCGCCTCGACGAAGCCCATCACGTCGTCCTCGGCCACGAAGCTCATCTCCAGGTCGAGCTGGCTGAACTCAGGCTGCCGGTCGCCGCGCAGGTCCTCGTCCCGGAAGCAGCGCGCGATCTGGAAGTAGCGGTCGACGCCGCTGACCATCAGCAGCTGCTTGAGCTGCTGCGGGCTCTGGGGCAGGGCGTAGATGCTGCCCGGCTGGAGCCGGCTGGGGACGATGAAGTCGCGCGCCCCCTCGGGCGTCGACTTGATGAGCATCGGCGTCTCGACCTCGATGAAGCCGTGCGCCTGGTGCACCTCGCGGATGGCTTCCACCAGCCGCGTCCGGGTCAGCAGCCGCCGCAGCATGGCCTCGCGACGCAGGTCCAGATAGCGGTACCTGAGGCGAACCGCCTCGTCGACCTCGGCTTCCGGCTCGTTGACCGGGAACGGCGGCGTGCGTGCCGGCCCGAGCACGGCGACCTCGCGTGCCCGCAGCTCAACGGCGCCCGTGGCCAGGTGCGGGTTCTCGGTACCGGGCAGGCGCGCGGCGAGGGGACCGCGCACGCGGATCACGTACTCGTTGCGCAGCTCGGCGGCTCGCGCATGGGCCTCGGGCGACTCGGTGGCGTCGAAGACCACCTGCGTCAGCCCGTACCGGTCGCGCAGGTCGACGAAGATCAGCTGGCCCATGTCGCGCCGCCGGTGGACCCAGCCGGCGAGCGTCAGCTCCCGCCCGATCAGCTCGGGGCGCGCGTCGCCACAGGTGTGGGTGCGATGGGTCGTCTGCATGGGCGCCGCCTATGGTAGAGGCAACGTCAGCCGTGGTGGTGGCTGCCCTCCGAGCGCGTGAGTTCGCGGACCAGGTCGACCACGTTCGTGGCGTGCTGCGTGCCGGCCGCGAGGTCGCGCACCTGGACCTGGCCGTCGGCCAGCTCGTCGCCGACGATCACCGCGAAGTGCGCCCCGTCGCGCGCCGCCCCCTCGAGCTGGCGCCCCAGCCGATGCTGGCCCAGGTCCGCGCGGGCGGGGATACCCGCCGCGCGCAGGTCGGTCGCCAGGCGCAGGCGGGTCGCGGTATCGCCGGGATCAGCCCCCACGACCACAGCCACCAGGCCGCCGCGGGCCGCCCCCGCCGGTCCGCCGCCCTCGAGAGCGAGCGCCACGCGATCGAGGCCGAGGGCGAAGCCGATGCCGGGCGTGGGCTTGCCGCCCAGCAGCTCGGCCAGGCCGTCGTAGCGGCCGCCGCCGCCGAGGGCCGCCTGCTGGCCCTCCTCGCCGACGCGGTAGTACTCGAAGGCGGTGCGCGTGTAGTAGTCGAGCCCGCGCACGAGGGTCGATTCGAGCCGCACCGGGACGCCCAGCGCCCGGAGGTGCGCCTGGAGCCCCTCGAAGTGGGAGCGGCACGCCGCACAGAGGTGGTCCACGCTGCGCGGCGCCGCCGCGACGAGGGCGGCCATGGCGGGATCCTTGGAGTCCAGCAGGCGCAGGGGGTTCGTCGCCAGGCGGGCCAGCTCGGGCTCCGGCAACGCGCGCTGGTGGGACCGGAAGTAGGCCGTCAGGGCCTCGAGGTACGCCGGGCGGCAGGCGGGATCGCCGATCGAGTTGAGCAGCACCTGCACGTCGGAGAGGCCCGCTTCGGCGTAGAAGCGCAGGCCGAGCTCGATCAGCTCGGCATCCACCGCCGGACCCGCATCGCCGATGGCCTCCACGTCCCACTGCCAGAACTGGCGGAAGCGCCCGGCCTGGGGACGGTCGTAGCGGAACATCGGCCCGTATAGGCTGAGCCGCACGGGCTGGGGCCAGGTCTGCAGGCCGTGCTGCAGGTAGGCACGGACGATGCCGGCCGTCGCTTCGGGGCGCAGGGCCCAGCGCTCGCGCTCCTCGCCGCGGCTCGGCAGCACGCGATAGAGCTCCTTCTCCACGACGTCGGTGACCGCTCCGATGCCCCGCTCGAAAACCTCGCTCTGCTCGAAGAGCGGCGTATCGATCGGCGCGTAGCCGTAGCGTCGGGCGAGGTCCGCGGCGACCGCCTCGAGCCGAGCGAACAGCGCGCGCTCGACCGGGAGCAGGTCGCGGGTCCCGCGCGGGGCGCGATAAGTGGGCATCGCGCCGAAGTCTAGCGGGCCGGCTTGGACGCACGCCGCGACCGTGCGGCGGGGCGCCGGCGGGAGCCGAGCCGCCTCCGGTCGGGGGCGGCGGGCAGGCTGGCCGAACGGCCTGGCCTGGGGCATGCTTGCCCGATGCCGACGACCCCCGGCGCCCTCCCCTCCCCGGCCCCGACCTACCGGCTTCACGTGGTGCCCCGGCTGCGTGGCATCGGAGGCCGGCTGGTGCTTCGAGACTGGCTGGCCATCACCGTCGGGCAGGACATCTGGTCCTGGCGCCAGCTCGACGAAGCCGAGCTCGCGCACGAGCTCTGTCACGTGCGCCAGTGGCAGCGATACGGCCTCCGCTTCATCGCACGGTATGCGCGGGCATCGTGGCGCGCATGGCTGGCGGGCGGCGACCCCTACCGTGACAACGTCTTCGAGGTCGCCGCACGGCGGGCGAGCGCGCCGGGTAGCGAGCGCGCCGGGTAGCGACCGCCTCGGGTAGCGAACGCCTCGGTCAGCTCAGCTCGCGCTGGACGGCATAGACGTCCTTGAGCCGCTCGATGCGCGAGAGGACGCGGGCCAGCTGCGCCACCGAGGCCACCTGCAGCGTGGCGCGCACCGTGGCCGTGTGGTCGGGGCTCGTGCTCACATTGGCGGCCAGGATGTTGACCTTGTTCTCGGCCATCACGTTGGTGATGTCGGAGAGCAGGCCGGTGCGATCGTAGGCCTCGATGCGGATCGCGATCGGGTAGGTCTGCTGGGCCGGGCCCTCCCACTCCACGTCGATGAGGCGGTGCACGTCCCGCTCGTTGATGACCGTGGGGCACGTGCGCAGGTGGACGGTCACGCCCTTGCCTCGCGTGATGAAGCCGACGATGGGGTCGCCGGGGATCGGGTGGCAGCATTTGGCGAAGCGGATGAGGAGGTCGCCCACGCCCTTCACGCGCACGCCGCCGATGCGCTCGGGCAGCGGCGGCGCCACCTGCGGCAGGACCGCCTCGGTGTCGTCGATGACGCCCAGGCGCATCACCACCTGCTGCGGGCTGATGGCGCCGTAGCCGACCGCGGCGTAGAAGTCGTCCACCGAGTTCAGCTTGTAGAGGCTGGCCGTCTCGGCGATGCGCTCCTGGCCGAGCCGCTCGAGGGAGGTGCGCGCAAGGCGACGAAGCTCGCGGTCGAGGGCCTCGCGCCCGTGCACGATGTTCTCGTCGCGCTCCTGGCGCTTGAACCACTGGCGGATCTTCTCGCGGGCGTGACTGGTGCGGACGATGTTCAGCCAGTCGCGCGACGGGCCGTGGGCGCCCTTGGTGGTGACGATCTCGACGATGTCCCCGTTCTGCAGCTTGTAGTCCAGCGGGACGAGCCGGTTGTTGACCTTCGCGCCGATGCAGCGGTGGCCGACGTCGGTATGGATGCGGTAGGCGAAGTCGAGTGGCGTCGCGCCGGCCGGCAGGTCCTTGACCTCGCCCTTGGGGGTGAAGACGAAGACCTGGTCCTGGAAGATGTCGAGCTTGAGGCCTTCCACGAACTCCGTGGCGTCGGAGACCTCTCGCTGCCACTCCATGAGCTGGCGCACCCAGGCCAGCTTGGCGTCGTAGTCCCGGTCGGAGCGAGAGCCCTCCTTGTAGCGCCAGTGCGCGGCGATGCCGACCTCGGAGACGTGATGCATGGCGTGCGTCCGGATCTGCACCTCGAGCGGCTTCCCGTCGAGGGCCACGACGGCGGTGTGCAGGCTCTGGTACATGTTGCCCTTGGGCATCGCGATGTAGTCGTCGAACTGGCCCGGGATGGGGCGCCACAGGGAGTGCACGACGCCGAGGGCGGCATAGCAGTCGCGCAGCTCGTCGACCAGCACGCGGATGGCGTACACGTCGTAGATCTCGCCGAATTCGGCGCCCTTTCGCTGCATCTTCTTGGCGATGCTGGAGATGTGCTTGGGGCGCCCCGACAGCTCGGCCTCGATGCCGGCCTCGGCGAGCGCCTGGCCGAGCACGACCATGGCTCGCTCGACGTAGGCCTCCCGCCCCTTGCGACGGGTCTCCAGCTGCGTGACGAGCGAGCGGTACTGCTTCGGCTCGAGCACCTTGAAGGCCAGGTCCTCGAGCTCCCACTTGATCTGCCAGATCCCCAGCCGCTCGGCGAGCGGGGCGTAGATCTCCTGGGTCTGGCGCGCGATGCGGACCTGCTTGTCGTGGGGCAGCGCACTCAGCGTGCGCATGTTGTGGAGCCGGTCGGCCAGCTTGATGAGGACCACCCGCACGTCCTCGGCCATGGCCAGGAACATCTTGCGGATGTTCTCGGCCTGCTGCTCCTCGTGCGTCAGGGTGCTGAACTTGGAGAGCTTGGTCACGCCGTCCACCAGGCGCGCCACGTCGGTCCCGAAACGGTCCTCGATGTCGGTCAGGCCGAAGTCGGTGTCCTCGGGGATGTCGTGCAGCAGGGCGGCCTGCACGGCCACCGGGTCGATGCCCAGATCGGCCAGGATCTCCGCCGCGGCCAGGGGGTGCGTGACGTACGGCTCGCCGGACGCTCGACGCTGGCCCTCGTGGGCCTGCACGGCGAACCGGTAGGCCTCCATGACGGGCTCGAGATCGGCCTGCGGATAGTGTTCACGCAGCGATGCCATGAGACGCCGCGCCTGGGCCTCGAGGGCGCGGCTGTCGCTGGCCGTCGTCGTCGCCCCGCGACCGGGCGCGCCGCCGGCTCCCTGGCCGGGGTGATCGTCGCCGCCGTCGCCCGCGCGGGTCCGCCGGCCGGCCGCGGCGGGCCGTCCGGTCGTCGTTCCGGTCGGTGCGGGGTCAACGGCCATGGGCGAGTAGTGTACCCCCCGGCCATGCCCGGGCCCGCCGACTCAGCCGCCGCCGACTCGCTCCCTCAGCGCGCGCAGGCGGTACCACACAGGGTCGATGACGAGCTCGAAGGTGCCCGGATGGCGCAGCGGCTGGCCGTCGAACTTGCGCTTGAAGGAGCTGAAGCCGGCCCACGCGTCATCGGCCGCCGCGTCCTCCGCCTCGGCCACGCCCCACAGGTCGAGCGTCGTCGCGGCGTCCTCGGCCAGCGCGACCATGAGCGCCGCCAGCGCGGCATACCCGCCATAGGCGTGGGTCAGCTCCGGATCGCGCGCCGATGCCGCCCACAGGTAGTGGCCACGGTCGGCCAGCCGCGGGCAGGCCACGCCCGCGATCGCCCGGCCCCCGCGCCAGGCCAGCGCGAGGTACCAGCCATCGGCCGCGGCCGAGCCATAGGCGAGTGCCTTCACGGCCTCCAGCGAGCGGGTGCGGAAGTCGGCCCGCTCGCCGGTCGCGAGCCACAGCTCGTGGAACGCCGCCAGCGCGGCGGGGTCGCCGACCCGGTCGACCGTCGTGGTCACCCCCTCCTTCGCCGCCCGCCGAACGCGCCGCCGAGCGTCGGGGTGCCAGCTCGCCTGGAGCGCCTCGCCGCCATCGCGCAGCGCGATGAGGCGCGTCGTGCGGGCCTGCAGGTCGTGCCGGGCGGCCCGCAGACCGGCGCCCAGGAGCGTCGCCCCGAGGGCGTCCGTCGCCGCGTCGTCGCCGGGCACCGCCCGCGGATCGACGATGACCAGGATGCCGCGCGTCTCGCGGGCCAGCTCGCGCAGGCCGTCGAGCAGCGCCGCCAGCAGGGACGGCCCGTCCGCCGCCTCGCGCTGCCACAACGGCCCATGCGGCGCGTAGAGCACGGTGTGACCGCCCGACGTCGCGCGAACCAGGACCTGCGCGACGCCGCGCAACGCTCGATCCGGGCCCTCGAGGAGCAGCCGCCGCGGGGGCTCGCCGCCGAGCGCCGCCACCTCGCCCCACACCCACAGCTGCAGGGGGTCGGCCTCGGGGCGACCGCGCACGAACTCGTCCCACGCCGGGCGGTCGCGCTCGTCGGCCTCGCGCAGCGCCGGCCGCTGGGGATCGCCCGGGTCTCGCGGGCCGCTCACCGCGCGCGGCTCCAGGACCGCAGGGAGCGGCGGACCGCGTGCAGGGCCAGCGCCGTGCGGTAGGTCAGCGGCCGCAACACGATCTCGTGGGCCGCAGCCGACTCCAGCCAGGTAGCGCCCAGGGCGACCTTGTGCTCGTAGAGGCCCCACGCCCGATCGCCCGGCTGAGGTCGATGGCGTTCCCCCGGCAGGTCGACGCCGCCCAGCTCGATGGCCGCTCGCCCGTCCGTCAGGGCCTCCCGGATGGCCGTCCAGCGCAGCAGGTGCATCGTGCCGGGGTGGGACGACCGACTGGCCGCATCGTCGGCCGAGAAGGCCGTCGCATGGATGCCCCCTTGCACGTACAGGAGCAGCCCGCCGAGCAGGCGACCCTCGTGCTCGGCGACGAGGAAACGCGCCTCCCCCGCGGCCAGCACCGCGCGCCACCAGTGGATGAAATCCCCGTGCGCGTCGAAGGCGAAGTGGCGACGACGCGCCGTCTCGTCCATCAGGCCGGCGAAGGCCTCCAGGCACTCCCCGGCCTCGTCATGGTGGACGGTCGTGCCGCCCCGCTCCGCGGCCCGCACACGCTGGCGGGCCGAACGCTGCAGGCGACCCCATAGCGCGGCCTCGTCGGCGCCCGGCGGGAAGCGCACCACCATGCGGTGGCGAGACGGCTGGATCTCCTCGGCGACCCGGAAACCCGCGGCGGCGAGCGCCTCGTCATACACGGGGTCCGCCTCGAGCTCAGGATCGACGGCAAGGATCGTGGCGCCCTCCGCGCGGCACCATGCGGCCAGGGCGATCGCGCGCGTGGCGACATCGCTCGCCCCGTCCCCGGCGGAGACGGGGCCCCTCGGGGCGTAGGCGAAGAAGCCCGGCAGCGGCGGGCGCGGCGCGATCAACAGCAGGGCCGCCCGCTCCTCCCCGAACGTCGCGAAGCGCGGGCTCCAGCCACGCCGGCGGGCGTCCTCCGCCGCGGCCAGGCCCTGGAGGACGTGGCCGCCGGGCGGCGCCACCGTCAGCGCATCCCAGCCGGGCGGCGGCTCCGTCGCCACTCGGATGTCCACGCGGGTCCGCTCAGCCCGCGCCATCGTCGCCCGCGGGGCTGCCGCGGCTGTGCCATCGCGCGAGCCGCTCCCGGGTCGCGGCCAGCGCTCGCAGCGCGGCCAGGCGACGCGGCTGCAGGACCAGGTCGTAGGCGCCCAGGTAGCGCACCTCGTGACCGCCGAAGCCGGCCTTGAAGTGGGCGATGCCCGGCGTCGCCAGGCCCCACAGGTCGTAGGTCGAGAAGCCACCGTCAGCGGCAGCCCGGATGGCCTCCCACTTGAGCAGGTAGTTCGCGCGCGCCTCGCCGCCGTTCGGCGTCATGCCGCCGTAGAGCTCGGTCATGCGCGGCCCACACGCCACGAGCAGGAGCGTGGCGACCGGCTCGCCGTCGGAGAGGCGCGCCAACAGGAGGCGACAGGCCCCCTGCGCGGCGAACGCGTCGTACACGTCGCGGTAGGCGGAGGCGGCACGGATGACGAAGCCGGTCCGGGTGGCCGTCTCTCGGTAGATGCGGTAGAAGTCGCCCAGCCCCTCCGGGCCGACCTCCTCGACCGTCACGCCGGCGCGGCGTGCCTTCTCCACGTACTGCCGCCACTTGGAGCGCAGGCCGGCCCAGGCTCCTGCGGAGCCGCCGGACAGGTCGATCAGGCGCGTGGTCGGATCCTGCACGCGCGGACCGGATCGCCACCCGGCGGCGGCCAGCCAGCCCTCCATCGGGTCGCCCGCCGGGAGCTGCGGCTCGATCGTCACGGCGACCAGGTCCGCCGCCCGGCCCAGCGCCACGAGCGATTCGGTCAGGCGCGTCACGGCCGACGCGTCGAAGGCCGCCCCGACGGGGCCTCGCGGCGCATAGCCCAGCACGCCCAGGCGCCCCAGCTGGCGCACCAGCAGCTGCAGCCCGACCGGGCCGTCGGGTCCCTCCACGAGCACCCGTTCGGCGCGCCAGCCGTTGGCCGCCTTCACCCGAGCCCAGGCGGTCAGCTGGAGGTACGAGGCCTGCGGCGAGCCGGCGACGAAGTCGTCCCAGGCACGGTCGTCGAGGCGCAGCCCTGCTGCCGCGGCGGTCGCCGCCGGGGTGGTCATCGAGCCTCGTCCCAACCGAGCGCGCGCAGCGCCTGGCGGACCTCACCCGCCTCGTCCCACGGCTGCGGCCCGTCGGCCATCTCGATCGTCTTCTCGTGGCCCTTTCCCGCGAAGAGGACCACGTCGCCCGGGCGTGCCTCTTCGAGCGCGAGCGCGATCGCCGCTCGCCGGTCGGGTTCGAGGCGGACCTCGTGGCCGATCGTCGCGCCGGCCTCACGCGCTCCCGCGGCGATCGCCTCCAGGATCAGGGCACGGTCCTCGCCGCGTGGATCCTCGTCGGTCAGCACGCTGAGGCGGCAGCGTTCGGCGGCCACGCGGCCCATCAGCGGCCGCTTGAGGAGGTCGCGCTCGCCGGCAGAGCCGAAGACCGCGATCAGCCCGCCGCCCGAGGCATGCGCGAGGGGTGCCAGGTCGTCGAGCACCTCGGTCAGCGCCTCGGGCGTGTGGGCGTAGTCGACGATGGCCCCGAAGGGCTGCCCCAGGTCGATCCGCTCCATGCGGCCGGCGACGCCCGGCAACGCCTCGAGGCCGGCCACGACCACGTCGGGCGGCACCTCCAGCGCTTCTCCGACGGCCGCCGCGGCGAGCGCGTTGTGGGCGTTGAAGCGGCCGCCGAGCCGCAGCCGCACGGCCCCTCGCCAGCGTGGCGTGGCCAGCTCCAGGCGGAGCTGACGCAGGTCCTGCTCGAGGCTGGTCGCGCGCACATCGGCGGAGGGATCGAAGCCGTAGGTGATGAGGCGGGCGCCGGCGTCCCGCGTCGCGCTCGCGAACCGGTCGGCGTGTCCATCGTCGAGGTTGACGACGCCGCTCTTCGGCCAGGTCTTGGCGGGGTTCTGCGGCCCGATCGCGAGGCGCTCGAACAGGCGCAGCTTGGCCGCCAGGTACGCCGCCACCGTGCCGTGGAACTCGAGGTGCTCGTGGGTCAGGTTCGTGAGCACCGCGACGTCGTACGCGACATCGCCCACGCGGTCCTGGGCCAGGCCATGCGAGCTGGTCTCGAGCACGGCCCATCGGTCGCCGGCCGCCAGCATGGCGGCCAGGTGGGCCTGCAGCTGCGGCGCCTCGGGGGTCGTGGTGCGGTCGGGGTTGCCCAGCGAGCGACCACCCACGATCACCTCGACCGTGCTCACCAGGCCGGTCGACCACCCCGCGGCCTCGAGCATCGCCCGCACCAGGTAGGCCGTGGTCGTCTTGCCGTCGGTGCCCGTGACGCCGACCACGCCGAGGGTCCGCGAAGGGTGGCCGAACCACCAGCCAGCCGCCGCGGCGAGCGCCGGTCGCGCCCGCTCCACGACCAGCTGGGGTGCGGGGAGTCCCGACAGGGGCCGCTCGACGATCACCGCGCAGGCGCCCCGCGCGACCGCCTCTGCGACGAACTCGTGGCCGTCGACGACCCGCCCGGTCAGGGCCACGAAGACGGCACCCGGCGCGACGCGCCGCGAATCGAAGGCGATGCCCGCCACGTGACGCGCCGCCAGCGGGGCCTCGCCGGCCGTGCCGTCGGATCCCACGACGGAACGCAGCAGGCCGAGCAGCTCGAGCTCGGCGATGAGGCCGCCCAGGCTGCGCGAGGTCCCCGTCGCAGCCTCCCCGAGCGGCCCGCTCACGGCGTCTCCTCGCCGCGGCGCACCGCCAGCCGGAGGGCGGCCAGCAGCCCGTCGAGTTCGGGCAGTCGGAGCAGGCGGCTGTAGGCGACATAAGCCAGGGCAGCGCCGCCGCCCGCGAGAACGAGCACGATCACCGAGGCCAGCTTAGCGCCCATGTCGGGGAGCCAGCCGCTGAGCAGGCCCAGCAGGCCCCAGGCGACCGCCCCGGCGAGGAGCGCGCCGACCGAGTAGATCAGGCCGCTGCGAAGCAACGGTGCGGCCTCGATGGCGGGGCTCCGGCGGACGAGCAGGGCCAGCAGCAGCAGCGCCTCGAACCAGGCGCCGGCCGCGATGCCCAGCGCGAGGCCAGCCAACCCCAGAGCGCCCACCGTGGCGATCGAGACGATGACGTTGACGATGACCGACAGGATGGCCGCCATGACCGGCGTGCGCGTGTCCTTGTGGGCATAGAAGGCGCGCGCCAGGACCTGGATCAGGCCGTGCGCCGCGAGGCCGACCATGAACACCAGCAACGCCTGCGACGTCTGCTCGATGGCCTGCGCGTCGAACAGGCCGTAGTCGAAGAGCACGGTCACGACCTGTACCCGCAGCACCATCAGCACCGTGGTCAGGAAGAGCAGCGCGTAGAGCAGCAGGCGGATGGCCCGCACCAGGAGCCGTCCGAAGTCGCGATCCTGTTCGAGGGCGGCCGCCCGCGAGAGCGAGGGCAGCAGCACGATGCCCAGCGGCAGCCCGATCAGCCCGATGGGGATCTGCAGGATCGTGAACGCCACGTTGTAGGCCGTCAGGGCGCCGGCCCCGAGGGTCGTGGCCAGGGCCGTGTTGACCAGGAACGTGATCTGGGTGACGCCGAGCCCGATGGCGCGGGGCACCATCAGCAGGAGCGCCTCGCGCGCCGCTGGATCACGCAGGTCGACGGCCAGGCGATAGCGGAAGTGGGGCAGGCGCACCAGCTGGGGCAGCTGGACGAGCAGGCTCAGCACGGCGCCGAGCACCACGCCCACGGCCAGGGCCTCGACGCCCATCGCGGGAGCCAGCACGAGCGCCGCGCCGATGATGGCCAGGTTGTAGAGGAGCGGCGCGCCCGCCGCGGCAGCGAACCGACCGGAGGCGTTGAGGGCGCTTCCCACCACGGCGCCGGCAGCCAGGAAGATCGGCGAGAGGAGCATGACCCGGGTCATCGTCACGGTCAGCTCGAGCTGGGCCTCGGTGAAGCCGGGCGTGATGATCGGCACGATGACCGGTGCCGCCACGGCCACGACGATGGCCAGGACCGTCAGGGCCAGCAGCATCGCGTTGCCGACGCTCGCGAGCACCCTCCAGGCATGGTCGTCCTCGCCCCGTGCCAGTAGCCCCGCCAGGACCGGGATGAGCGCCGTGCTGAGGGCGCCGGCGGCCACCAGCTGGAAGATCAGGTCGGGGATGCGGAAGGCGGCGAAGTAGGCGTCCAGCTGGGCGCTCGCACCGAAGGTCGAGCTGATGACCACGGTGCGCAGCCAGCCCAGCAAGCGCGAGGCCAGGATCGCCGAGGAGACGATGAGGCCGGCTCGCGCCAGCGCCTTCGGGGCGGCCGTCACGTCCCGCCGGGCCCCCCGCCGCTCCCGCCGGCCCGCGGGTGCGCCGCGCGGTAGGCGCCTCGCAGTCGGGCGGGTGCCACGTGCGTGTAGACCTGCGTGGTGGCCAGGCTGGCGTGGCCGAGCAGCTCCTGCACCACCCGCAGGTCGGCGCCACCGTCGAGGAGGTGCGAGGCGAACGAATGGCGCAGGGTGTGGGGCGTCACGCCCTCCGGCAAGCCCGCCGCGCGGGCCAGGCGGTCGATGCGGTAGCGCAGGCCGCGCACGCCGAGCGGCCCGCCGGCAGCGTTGAGGAAGA
This sequence comes from Candidatus Dormiibacterota bacterium, assembly GCA_035319405.1. Lineage (GTDB taxonomy): Bacteria > Chloroflexota > Limnocylindria > Limnocylindrales > CSP1-4 > DASPUH01. The sequence continues at coordinate 19,741 of DATHCS010000172.1, forward strand.
GACGACCGCTGTCGGTCTCCGCGGCCGCGGCACGAAGGCGCGGGCGGCCCCCGTCCAGGTACGCCTGCAGCGCGGCCCGGGCGGGCCGACCGAGCAGGCCGATGCGCTCCTTGCGGCCCTTCCCCAGCACGCGCAGCTCGCCGTGGGCGAGGTCGACGTCGGCCAGGCTCGCGGCCGCGGCCTCGCTGATGCGCAACCCGGCCGCGTACATCGTCTCCAGGACGGCACGATCGCGGAGCGCCAGGGCATGCTGCAGCCCCGGCCGGGCCTCGCGGGCGCCCGGCGACGCCGGGAGCGGCTTGTCCGGCACGGTCTCCAGGAGCGTCTCCACCTGCGCCACGTCGAGCACGCGCGGCAGCCGCCGCGGGCGCCGCGGCGTGCTGACGGCCGCCCACGGATCGCCGGCCACCCAGCCCTCGCGCCGGGCGTGCCGGTAGAAGGCGCGCAGGGCCGCCAGGCGGGCCGCGATCGAGCTGCGCTGCAGGCCACGGGCGTCGAGCTCGGCGAGATAGGCACGCAAGGTCACGCGGCCGGGCCGCCGCCAGTCGCTCCCCGGCCGCGCCTCCAGCCAGGCGAGGTACTGGCGCACGGCCGTGGCGTAGGCTCGCCGCGTATGGGGCGAAGTGTCGCGCGCCTCCAGGGCGCGCAGGTAGCGCTCGAGCGCCGCGGCGCCCGTCACGCCGCGCTGCGGCGGGTCCGACCCGTGGCCGGGCGCCGGGTCCCCGCCGAGCGACGCCCACCGCGCGGACCGCCCGAGCGCGGCGATCGGCGCCGCGATTCGAGCGCTGCCGCGTCGGGCGCCCCGCCCGCCAGGCGGCGCCCGACCAGCTCGGCCTCCGGCTCGTCGGGAAGCTCGATCGCCGCGCCGCAGCGAAGACAGAGTGCCCCATCGCGGCGAGCGGCGACCGGTCCTCCGTCGGTGTCGTGCAAAGCCCCGAGTGGGCGGTCGTTGGTGGTGTAGTCGCACTCCGGGTAGCGGGAACAGCCCCAGAACACGTTGCCGGTGCGACGGGCGCGCCGCGCGGCGAGACGGCCCTCGCCACAGCGCGGGCAGACGACCTCGAAGGGCAGCGGATCGGGTGGCGGCGGGCCGTCCTTGCGGATGTACCGACAGTCGGGGTAGCGCGAGCAGCCCAGGAATGCCCCGAAACGGCCGCGCCGGGCAACGAGCACGCCCTCCCCGCACTCCGGGCACGGCTCGCCCTGGCCCGGCATGGGCGGCGGCTCCTCGCCCGGGAGGGGACGGGACTCGCGATGCTCCGGATAGAGGGAGCAGGCGAGGAAGCGCCCGTTACGCCCCAGGCGGATGACCATGGGGTGGCCTTCCGAGCAGACCTCGTCGGAGGGCTCCGTGGTGAAATCGCGCCGCCGCAGCTCGCGCCGCTTCTCGTCGACGCGGCGCTTCAGGGGATCGTAGAACTCCTCCAGGACGGGCACGGACTCGACCTCGCCGCGGGCGATCCCGTCGAGCTTCTCCTCCATGCGCGCCGTGAAGGCCAGGTCCACGAACTCCTCGAAATGGGTCACCAGCAGGTCGGTCACGATCTCGCCCACGAGCTCGGGCCGCAGGCGCCGGTCCTCGAGGCGGACATAGCCTCGCTCGAGGATGGTGGAGATCGTGGCGGCGTAGGTGCTCGGGCGCCCGATGCCGTGCTCCTCGAGGGCCTTGATCAGCGTGGCCTCCGTGAAGCGCGGCGGCGGCTCCGTGAAGTGCTGCTGCGGATCCAGCTCGATCACGCTTGTCACGTCGCCCGCCGCAAGGGCCGGCAGACGCCCTTCGGCATCATCATCGGCTGCGTCGTCGCGGCCCTCGGTGTAGACGCGGGCGAACCCGTCGAAGAGGGTCCGCGTGGCGCTGGCACGCAGGTCGTAGCGATCGGCCGTCAGCTCGACCGTCGTCGTCTCCAGGCGCTTGTCGGCCATCTGCGAAGCCAGCGCGCGCTGCCAGATGAGCCGGTAGAGGCGCAGCTCGTCCGACTTCAGGTGGCCCACCAGGGCTTCCGGGTCGAGGACGAAGCTGGTCGGCCGGATCGACTCGTGGGCCTCCTGCGCGCCCTTGCTGCGAGTGCGGAAGACGCGGCCCTTGGGCATCGTGTACTCGTCCCCGAACCGCTCGCCGATCACGGCCCGGGCCTCGCCCATGGCCACCCCGGCCATGGCCGTCGAGTCCGTTCGCATGTAGGTGATCAGGCCGACCTGGCCCTGCCCGGTATCGACGCCCTCGTAGAGGCGCTGCGCGACGGCCATCGTGCGCTTGGGGCTGAAGCCCAGCTTACGGCTGGCCTCCTGCTGCAGCGTGCTGGTGGTGAAGGGCGGCGCGGGGCCGCGGCGGGTCTGCCGGGTGGTGACCTGGCCCACGCGCGGCCGCGACGATCGCAGCACCTCCGTATGCGCCATGGCGCCGGCCTCGTCGGGGATCTCGGGCGCTGCACCGTCGATGCGGGCCACGCGGGCGCGGAACCGCTCGCCCGCCGCCGATTCGAGTAGCGCGTCCAGGGTCCAGTACTCGCGCGGCGTGAAGGCCGCGATCTCGCGTTCACGCTCTACCACGAGCCGGACGGCGACCGACTGCACGCGTCCGGCCGACAGGCCCCCACGGACCTTGCGCGACAGCAGCGGGCTCAGCGTGTAGCCCACCAGCCGATCGACGATGCGGCGCGTTTGTTGGGCGTCGACGAGATCCATGTCGATCTGCCGCGGATGGCTGAACGCCTCCCGGATGGCGCCCTCGGTGATCTCGTTGAAGGTCACCCGCCGCTGCTTGGGCGCGGGGATGCCGGCCGCCTCCGCGACGTGCCAGGCGATGGCCTCTCCTTCGCGGTCGAGGTCCGTGGCGAGGTACACCGCGTCGGCGCTGGCGGCCGCGCGCGCGATCGCGTCGACGTAGCGGCGCCGGTCGTCGGCGATGACGTACTCGGGCCGGAAACCGTGCTCGACGTCCACGCCGAACTTGCCCTTGCCCGGGTTCTCCGGCAGGTCCCGCACGTGGCCATAGGAGGCGAGCACGCGGTAGTCGGGCCCCAGGTACCGCTCGATAGTGCGCGCCTTGGCCGGTGATTCCACGATCACCAGGTTCCTCGTCATGGCGCGCGAGTGTAGCACCGGCTTCTGCGCGGACCGGTCACGCAGCCTTGGCGCCGGCTCACCCGGGGACGGCGCTCAGACCTCGCGCACGCGGCGCAGGAAGTCCTCGTCGAGCTCGGCCGTGCCCTCCTCGGGGGGTGCCGTCACGGCTCCGGCGGCAAGGGCCCGCTGCTCCGGATCGACCAGGTGGCCGCCGCGCACCACCTCGATGAAGCGCACGTGCAGCAGGGGGATCACGAAGGTCGATTCGATGGCGTCCGTGAAGACCGGGCGGCGGCCGTCGAGCGTGCGCAGGTTGGTGCAGATGAGGCAACTGTCGGTCGCCGTCGGTAACGAGGGCAGGTCGGCCACGAGCGGCTGCTCCCCGGAGAGGTGGATGACCGCGTCGCGGATCACCGCGTCAGGGAACCAGCAGCCCGTAGAAGTCGATGGCGTAGACGTAGCGACCGTTGGCGTGCCAGACGCCGACGCCGGCCACACGGTCGTGCGAGTTCATCATGTTGGTGTAGTGGCCGCCGTTGCTCGACTTCTCGCCCTGGAAGAACAGGATCGACTGGATCGCCCCCTGGTAGCCGTCGCCCGACCACCAGCTGAGGTTCTCGCCCCACCACGTGTTGGTCGTGTAGCCGGCGCTCTGGAAGCGACAGGTCGGGCAGCCGTGGTAGAGCTGGCTGGTCTGTGCTAGGTACTTGGCCCAGGGACGGGACACCTTGTTGGAGATGCCGCTGCTGAGGCGGATCGGCGCGAGGCCGTTGCTGCCGCGCCCGCTGCACGTACCGCTGCTGGAGATCCAGCCACCGGTATGCGTGCAGTTGAGGAGGTTCAGGAAGTAGACCTCCACGGCGTGCCAGGGCGCGCTGTTCGAGCTGCCGCCGCTCGGTCGCGGCACCACCTGGGAGCGAGGCTTGGCCGCGGGCTTCGGGCGCGCCGCGGTCGTGAAGCGGATCGACGCGCCGTCGGCGGCGCTGCTGCCGAGGGCCAGGCCGTCCTTGGCTCGCGCCGTGCCGGCGATCATGACCGTGTACGTCGTCGAGTAGTGGTAGACGGCCTTGGGCTGCCGGAGCAGCACCGTGTCGCCCTCCGCCCAACTGAAGCGGCCGTCCTTCACCGGGTCGAGGGCGCTGATGGAGAAGGCCGCCT
>DATHCS010000173.1:0-2043 GCA_035319405.1 Candidatus Dormiibacterota bacterium
CCTCGCTCGCCAACGCGCCTCGCGCGCCAGAGAGCGGGGCCCTTCAGGCTCGACCGACCGGCCCGCCGGTGTACGGATCCCAGCCACCAGCCTGCCCGACCTTCGAGGCCAGCGGTCGGCCCAGCGCGGTGGCGATGAAGCGGGCCGCCTCGAGCACGCCCGCGAGGCTCACGCCGTGCTCGACGCCCAGTCCGTCGAGCAGGTAGACGAGGTCCTCGGTGGCCAGGTTGCCCGCGGCGCCGGGCGCATAGGGGCAGCCGCCCGTTCCCCCGGTCGAGGCGTCGAAGCAGGTGACGCCGTCCTCGAGGCCCGCCACCGCGTTGGCCAGCGCCGTGCCGCGCGTGTCGTGGAAGTGGTAGGCGAGCTGAGACACGGGCAGGCCCGCCGCCACGAGCAGTCCGGTCAGCTCGTGCACCTGGCCGGGCACGCCCACGCCGATCGTGTCGCCGAGGCAGATCTCCCCGGCGCCGAGGGCCGCCAGCTCGAGCGCCACGCCCACCACCTCGGACGGCTCGATCCGCCCGGAGTAGGGACAGCCGAAGGCGGTCGAGACGTAGGCCCGGGTCCACCAGCCGCGCTGCGTCGCGGCGGCCAGCACCGGCCGGAAGGCGACCAGCGAATCGCGCACGGTCATGCCGATGTTGCGGCTGGTGAAGGCGTCGCTGGCGGCGGTGAAGACGGCGATGGCATCCGCGCCCGCGGCCTCGGCGCGGCGCAGGCCCCGCTCGTTGGGGACCAGCACAGGGTAGCGCACCGGGCCGCGCGGCCCCGAACGGGGGAGGGCGGGCAGGAGCTCGTCCGCGTCGGCTAGCTGCGGGATCGCGCGCGGAGCGACGAAGCTGGTGGCCTCGATCTCCAGCAGCCCGGCTGCCACGAGCCGCTCGATGAAGGCCCGCTTGGTGGCCGTCGGGATCGCCTGCGACTCGTTCTGCAGCCCGTCGCGCGGTCCGACCTCGTAGATGCGCGCCGAGGCGGGGTAGCGGGTCCGGATGGGCGGCTCGCTCCGGTCGGCGATCGGCGAGGTCACGCTCCTGAGTGTACGGGGGCGCGCGGTGCTACCGTGACCCGATGCCCGCCTCGGTGCCTTCCCGGTGCCGCCAGTGAGACCCGCTCGCCCCTGGGTCCTGGTGACCGAGGGCGCCGACGGGGAGTCGCGCGCCGCGGTCGCCGCGGTGCGTGCACTCGCCGCCGCCGGCTATCGCCCTGCCGTCACGGTTTCGGGCGGCCTTTCGATGGCGGCCGCGTCGCGCTTCTGCGAGCGGCGCATCGACGTGCCCTATGCAGCCAAGGATCCGGCCGGCTACGCCGCGGCCGTCCGCGCTGAGCTCGCCCGCCCCGGCTACCTGGGGGCGCTGGCCGCCAGTGACGCCGCCCTCGTCGCGCTCGAGGTGCCGGTCCAGGGCCTGCTCGACAAGGTGGCCTGTGCCGAGGCGGCCCGAGCAGCAGGCATCGGCGTGCCCCCCAGCCGCGTGTTCTCCTCCAACGCCGCCCTGCGCGCAGCGGCCGGCGAGTTGGTTTTTCCGGTCGTGGTCAAGCCCGACATCAAGCGCTTCATGGCCCGCCGCGTGACGGGTCCCGAGGGTCTCGACCGCGTGCCTGCACATGACGGCTCGCTGATCGTCCAGCCCTACCTGTCGGACGACCTGCGCGGCGTGCTGGGCCTCGCCTGGCACGGGCGCCTGCTCGGCGCGGTGCATCTGCGCTACCTGCGGGTTTGGCCTCTGCCCTGCGGCACCGTCGCGGCTGGATCGTCGACCGCCCCGGACAACGTTCTCGAGGGGCGCCTGGCGCAGCTCCTGGCCGACTACGACGGCATCTTCCACGCCGACTTCGCGGGTGACCTGCTGCTCGACCTCAACCCGCGGGTCCATGCAACGCTGCCCCTCGCCGCGGCATCGGGCGCGGACCTCGTGGCCATGTACTGCGACCTGCTCCAGGGCCGCGACCCCGAGCCCGCCCGGGGCCGCCCCGGGATTCTCTTCCGCTGGATCGAGGGCGACCTGAGAAGCGCCGTCTACCGCGTCCGGCGCCGACAGCTCGGCC
>DATHCS010000174.1:0-5922 GCA_035319405.1 Candidatus Dormiibacterota bacterium
CACGTGACCTTGCCCGGGCTGCGGCCGACGATCGTGTTCGTCTACATCATCGGCATCATCGGCAGCTTCCAGACCTACGACCAGATGTTCGTCATGACGCAGGGCGGTCCGCTCAACTCGACGCGCACCGTCGTCTATGACCTCATCGACGAGTTCACGCGCCTCCACCTTGGCTACGCCTCGGCGATCGCCTACGTGCTGCTGGCGATCCTGGCCGTGCTGTCTTTCCTCCAGTTGCGCTGGTTCGGCGAGCGATGAGCGTCCAGGGCCGGCTTCGCGGTTGGGGGCGCTACGCGCTCCTGCTCGTCGGCGCCCTCCTCATGGTGGCGCCCTTCTACTGGACCCTCTCGACGTCCTTCAAGCCGCCCGGCGACGTCTTCGCCTCCCCACCCAAGATCATCCCCGACCCCTTCACGCTGCAGAACTACCAGGACCTGTGGACGTTCCTGCCCTTCGCGCAGTACCTGCTCAACAGCACGATCGTGACCGCGACGATCGTGGGCCTCAACGTGGTGTTCGGTACGGCGGCCGCCTATGCCTTCGCCAAGCTCCGCTTCCCGGGCCGCGACCTGATCTTCTTCCTGTTCCTGTTGACCCTGATGGTGCCCTTCCAGGTGAACCTGATCCCGCTCAAGTCGATCATGGTCTCGCTGCACGAGATCTCGCCCTTCATCGGCGCCGACACCTACTTCGGGATCATCGCGCCGGGCGCAATCCAGGTCTTCGGCATCTTCCTGATGCGCCAGTTCCTGCTGGGCATCCCCGACGAGATCCTGGAATCTGCGCGCCTCGACGGCGCGTCCGAGTGGCGCATCCTGCGCTCCATCGTCTTCCCCCTCGCCGCGCCGGGAATGGCCACCCTGGCCATCTTCACCTTCATCGGCGCCTGGAACGACTTCCTGTGGCCGCTCATCGTGACCAGCTCCGACAGCGTGCGTACGCTGCCCGTCGGCCTGGCCCTGCTGGCGCGCAAGAACACCGTTAACTGGGGCGATACGATGGCCGGCACGGTGGTCACCGTCGTGCCGCTCCTGATCGTGTTCCTGATCCTGCAGCGGCGCTTCATCGAGGGCCTGACCGCCGGCTCGGTCAAGGATGCCGGGTGAGCGGCATCGTCCGGGCGGGCCACCACTACCTGTCCTCGGGTGGCCGCGCCTACCTGCCGATCGGCGCCAGCCTCGTGCCGCCCGTCGGGCCGGACTGGCCCTGGCGGACCGGGGCAGACGCCTTCGAGGCCTCCTTTGGCGACATGGCCAGGCACGGCCTCGACGCCGCGCGGATCGACCTGCTGTGGGCCGCCATCGAACCCCGTGAGGGCGAGTACGACGAGGCGCACCTGGCGCTGCTCGACACGATCCTCGAGGCGGCGCGTCGCCAGGGCGTGCGCCTGCACCCCACACTGTTCATCGGCGGGCAGGTCGGCGACGCCTACTGGGACGTGCCGTGGCGGGCTGGCCGCGACCCCCATGCCGATCCGACGATGCGGAAGCTCCAGGCCGGGCATGCGGCGATGCTGGGCCGGCGCTGGTGCGGCGATCCCACGATCCTCGCCTGGGACCTGACCGACGAGCCCCCCTTCTGGCTCTGGCCCGAGACGAGCGATGCTGACGCTCGCGCGTGGACGCATGACCTGACAGTCGCGCTGCGTGAGGCCGATCCGGACCACCTAATCACGATCGGGACGTCCGAACAGGAGACCGGCTGGGGCCCCTTCCGGGCCGACGTCGTGGCATCGGAGCTCGACTTCGCCACCGTCCATCCGTACCCGATCTACCACCCCGAGCTCTATCCGGACGGGCTGCTGGCGCGGCGCATGACCGGCGCCGGCGCCTTCGAGATCGCGCTCGCAGCCGGTGCGGGACGGCCTGCCATGCTGCACGAATACGGGGCCTCCTCGGCCCAGTACGAGCCGGAGCGCATCGCCGCCTACGATCGGCTCCTGGCCTGGTCGGCCCTCGGCCGAGGAGCGATCGGGCTGTTCGCCTGGTGCTGGACCGACGCCGCACCCGACGCGTACGGCCGGGCGCCGTACGCGCGCCAGCCGCACGAGACGCAGTTCGGCCTGACCGACTCGCAGGGCACCTTGCGCCCGCGCGGCCGGGCCCTGGGCGAGATCGCGACCGTCGTGCGACAGCTCGACCTCGACGGGCGAGCCGCCGACGGGCCGCGTTTCGACGCTGCGCTCGTCGTGCCGCACGAATGGGTCTGGCCCTACGACCCGCGTGGCTTCGGGCTCGACAAGGCGCCAGCGGGGCTCTACGCGCCGGCCGAGCGGGCGTGGTCGCCCCGGCGCGACCCGCTGCCCCTGATGCGTGCGCTGGTCAATGCCGACGCCATGGCGAGTCGCGCGGGCCTGGCCGTCGGCTTCCCGCGGGAACGACTCGATGGCGCATGGCCGGAAGGCCCGATCGTGTTCCTGCCGGCTCCGCTGTCCAGCTCCACCGACACGCTGCTGCACCTGCGGACGCCGTTCTGGGCCGGCGGGCCGCCTGCCCTTGCCCGCGGGACCGTGGCCTGGCTGTCCTGTTCCGCGGAGACCGCCGTACCCGGGATGCGCGAGCTGTTCGGGGCGGCCGTGGCAGATCGCGCACCCGCCGGGCGCCCCGCGGCCATGCGATTCCGTGCGGCATGGGGTCCGTTCGAGCCCGGGGACGAGCTGGTCCTGCCGCGGGATGATGGCACGCTGGCGACCAGGGGTGTCCGTCTCGCCGCGGCGGCGGGCAGCCGGGTCGTGGCCGTCGATGCGGACGGGGAGCCGGTGCTGATCGTGGCCGCCAGAGGTGCCGGCCACGCCGTCGTGTGCGGCCAGCCCGTCGAGACCCTGCTCGCCACGCGGCCCGATGCCCATGGACCGGAGGACGAGACGTGGGGACTTTACGGGGGACTGGCCGATCTGGCCCGCCTGCCCCAGGTCGCGCGCGTCTCGCACCCCGAGGCCGCCTGCGGCACGCTCGAAGGTCCTGACGGCGGCATCGCCATCGTCACCAACCACGCCGCTGAGCCGCTCGAGCTCGACGTCCGTCTGCCGGAGGGCGTTCGATCGCCACGCCGGATCGAGGGCGATGGCGCACGCCCTGTCGCCGTGGAGGCGGGCCGCGTGAACCTCCGGCTCGGGGCCCACGAGGGGCTCGTGATCGACTGGAAGCGGCCGGCTTGAGCGCCGGGCAGCCCCTCACCGCGGTGCTGGCGGTCGACGGCGGCAACTCGAAGACGGATCTTGCGCTGGTCGGGTCCGATGGCTCCGTCCTGGCCGTCGTGCATGGCCCCTCGGTATCGCACCAGCAGGTCGGGCTGCAGCGTGGGCTCGAGCGCCTGGCGAGGCTGGCCGAGGCGGCGGCCCGAGAGGCCGGCCTCGACCCGGCTCGCCGACCGCTTGCCGCCGTGGGTTCGTTCTGCCTCGCGGGCGTCGACTCGCCGGCCGACGTGCGCCGCCACGCGCAAGGCCTGGCGGCCGAGGGGCTGGCCGGTCGCGACCTCGTCCACGGTGACGTGGAGGCCGCACTTCGGGCCGGCGCCTCGCAGGCGTGGGGCGTGGCCCTCGTCTGTGGCGCCGGGATCAACGGCGCCGGCCGGGCGCCGGACGGCCGGACGGTCCGGTTCCCCGCTCTGGGCACCATCTCGGGCGATTGGGGCGGGGGTGAGGACGTCGGGCTGGCCGCGCTCGGCGCCGCCGTGCGGGCTCGCGACGGCCGAGGGCCGCGCACGGCGTTCGAGCGGGCGGTGCCATCGCACTTCGGCCTCGCCCGACCGGTGGACGTCAGCTGGGCCCTGGAGCAGGGGCGGCTGCCGCAGCCACGGCTGGCCGAGCTTGCGCCGCTCGTCTACCGCCTGGCGGCCGGCGGCGACGGTGCCGCCCTCGAGATCGTCGATCGCCTGGCCGACGAGGTGGCGGCCATGGCCAGCGCCTTGATCCGGCGCCTCCGCCTGGCGCGGCTGGACGTGGAGGTGGTCCTCGGCGGAGGCCTCCTCCGCGACGCGCCAGCGTCACTCGTGACGCGGGTCCGGGCACAGGTCGAGCGAGTCGCGCCCGCGGCGAAGATCATCGTCCTCGACGCCCCGCCGCTGCTCGGCGCGGCGCTGCTCGGCATGGATGCGCTCGGCTCGGGTCTGCCGGCTCGGGGCGGGGCGGCCGAGGCCAACCTGCGCGCCGGTCTCGGGCCCCGAGACCTGGCTAGGATGGGCGCATGAACGACCTGCAGTTGGGCATCAATCTCTGGAGCCAGGCCGCCGCCTGGGACGAGATGGTCGACGCCGCGAGGCGGGTCGACCGCCTGGGCTACGACAGCCTCTGGACCTGGGATCACCTCTACGCGATCTTCGGCGACCCCCACCAGCCGATCCTCGAGGGCTACGCCGTCGTGACGGCCTGGGCGATGGCCACCGAGCGGGTGCGCCTGGGGCTGATGGTCGGCGCCAATACCTTCCGCAACCCGGGCCTGGTGGCCAAGGCGATCGCCACCCTCGACCACGTCAGCGCCGGCCGTGCCGTGCTGGGCCTGGGCGGCGCCTGGTTCGAGCTCGAGCACCAGGCCCACGGCATCGACTTCGGGTCCGGCTTCGGGCAGCGCCTCGACTGGCTCGACGAGGCGGTGGCCGCCTGCCGGACCCTGCTCGACGGGGGCACGGTGACCTCGTCGCCGGGCGGGCACTACGCCTTCCGCGAGCTGCGCCATGCGCCCCGCCCGGTCCAGGCCCACCTGCCGATCATGATCGGCGGCACCGGCCGCCGGAAGACGCTGCGCACGCTGGCGCGCTACGGCGACGAGTGGAATGGCGAGGGCTCGCCGCAGGAGCTGGGCGAGCTCGTGGAGGTCATCGCGGCCCATGGCCGCGAGGCCGGCCGGGATGTCTCGGGGATCCGCCGCACGGCCAACATCTGGATGGTCATCCGCGACGATCCGGCCGAGGCGCGGCGCGTCTGGGCAGCCCAGATGGCCCACAACACGATGCCGCTCGCCGACTCCATCGAGAGCGACATCCGGCCACTGCTTGGCCCGGTCGAGTACGTGGCCGAGGTGCTCGCCGACTACGTCGCCCACGGCATCCCGGGGGCGATCGTCGAGCTCCCGGCGCCCTACGACACGGAGACCCTGGAGCGGCTGATCGGCGAGGTCAAGCCGCTCGTCGACGCGGCCTAAAAGGCCGGATCGGTCATTCCGTCTTGCGCTCCGCGAGCCCGAACTCAGCCTTCACCGAGCTGCTGTTCAGGTAGAGCAGGATGATCACGGGCATGATCGCCAGGCCGAGCCCGATGCCCGTGCCCGGGAACTGGAAGAAGGCGATCACGGCCTCGAAGAGGCTGAAACCGGCGATGACCATGGCGGCTGCCCACGCCCACGGCTGCAGCGCCCAGAGGCCACCCGCGATCAGGAGCCACGCGACCCCCGCCGCGAGCATCAGCCAGCCCCAGATGCCGACGTGCTCGACGGACGGCAGGTCGCCGAGCAGGCCGAACCAGTCGAAGCCCAGCAGCCGCAGGCCATAGAAGATGTAGCCGAAGCCGGCGAGCGCGCCGAAGAAGCCGATGACCGAGATCAGGATCGGCGGATTCCGCATTCCCAACCCTCCAGGTGTCCGTGGCGACAGCCGATCTCGGAGACCCCATCGAGCGAAGGGCGCCGAAACCGCAGACCAGGAGCGACATCATAGCCACGCCGCCGTGGCGGCACGGCGACGCTACCCCTCGCGGATCCACCCACGAGCGGTGTCGGTCTCGGCGTTGCCGAAGAGGCGAACCTCGCCGGGGATGAGCGGGCTGAAAGCCGCGATCGCTCGCCGCACCCACTCGGCGTCCGTGACCACGGCGATCCGCTCGAACGACGTGAGGTGGCCGATGTCGAGTGCGCTGTCGGCCAGCACCGCACTGGTGTCGTAGCCCTCGAACCCCGCGCCGAGCTCGAGCAGGAGCCGAGCCTTGCGACC
>DATHCS010000175.1:0-3085 GCA_035319405.1 Candidatus Dormiibacterota bacterium
GCTCCGACCGAGAGCGCGTCCGGGAAGTTGGCTCCCGTGGCCAGGAAGACCGTGTCGGTGCCGCTCAGCCCGGAGGAGAAGGCGTCCTGGACGGCGGCGACCGCCGTCGCGTAGCGATCCGTGCCCGCCATCCGCTCGGGCGTCACGCCGGCTGCTGTACCGGCGGCACCCAGCACGGCATCGCTGACCACGCTCGCGCCCCCCAGCACGATCAGGCGTTGCGGCCGGAGTCGGGCGAGCTCGGTGGAGACGGCGGCGGGGAGGTTCGCGCCGGGCGTCAGCAGGATCACGCCGCGGGCGCGCGCCGCCAACGGGCCGGCGGCCACGGCATCGGCGTAGGTCTGGCCCGAGGCCAGGTAGACGATCGGGACGCCACCCGCGGGCACGTTGCCGTCCGGGTAGAGCCGCTGCGAGATCGCCACGGCCGTGCCGTAGCGGTCCGTGCCGGCGACGCGTTCCGAGGTCACCGTCGCGAGCGGCGCCGGGTCCGCCCTGGCCGGCGGCGCGAAGGGCACCGCGGGCAGGATGCTCGTCAACAGCAGCGCGGCGAGGAGGGGCGCGCCCAGGCGCGCCGAACGACGTGGGCTGGAGGCGGCAGCCGAAGGAGCGCGCCGACCTGGCATCCGCACAGGGTGGACGAGCCCGCCGGCCCGTGCAAGCGCCCGATGGGGCCAGCCGGCTCCGGCGGATGGAGCCTGCCGGCCCGGGGTCGACGGTGCCGTCGCCCGCCGGGCAGGCGATGGCCGCGTTCAGGCCCGGTCCGGGCGCTCCAGGACGAGCCGGCTCTCGCGGCCGTCGAGGCCCTCCTCGAGGATCGTCACGCCGGCCTTCCGTGCCCAGGCGCGGACCACCCAGGCATGCTCGGCCACCACGGTCCGCACCTCGAGCCGGTCCCCGGGCGCGAGCTCATCGAGTGCGCGCCGCACTCGTTGGAGGGCGGTGCTGCCGCAGTCCTCTTCTGAACGCGACAGGTCCACCACCCGCGCGATGTTGAGGGCCATGCGACGTTCCCCGTCAGGGCTTCTCGATCGGCGTGCCGACCGAGTTGCCGTACTCGCTCCACGAGCCGTCGTAGTTGATGACGACCGGGTAGCCGAGCAGGTACTTGAGCACGAACCAGGTGTGCGAGGAGCGCTCGCCGATGCGGCAGTAGGCGATGACCGTCCGGTCGGGCGTGATGCCCTTGGCGCCGTACAGCGCCGCCAGGTCGTCGGCGGACTTGAACGTGTCGTCCTCCTGGACCGCCTGGGCCCAGGGGATGTTCGCCGCCCCCGGGATGTGCCCGCCGCGCTGAGCGGCCTCGTTGGCGTACTCGGGCGGCGCGGTGATCTCGCCGGTGAACTCGGCCGGCGAGCGCACGTCCACGAGGGCCACCTCGGCGCGTCCGATCGAGGCCAGCACGCCCGGAAGCATGGCGCGAAGGCCGAGGTCGGGCTCGCCGGCGGTGTAGGTCGTGGTCGGGAACGAGGGCACCGTCTCGGTCGTCTCCCGACCCTCCTCGATCCACTTGCGGCGGCCGCCGTTCATCAGGCGCACGTCCTCGTGGCGGTAGATCTTGAAGGTCCAGTAGGCGAAGGCGGCGAACCAGTTGCGCATGTCGCCGTAGAGCACGAGCGTGGTCCCGGGGGTCACGCCCAGGCGGCCCATGAGTGCCTCGAACTGGCTCCTGGAGAGGATGTCGCGGCGGACGTGGTCGTTGATGTCCTGCTTCCAGTCCACCGCCGCCGCGTTGCGCAGGTGACCGAGCTCGTAGGCGCTTTCCGGGTCGTAGTCCACCTCGAGCAGGCGGACCCGGGGATCGTCCTGGTGCTCGGCCACCCAGGCCGTGCTGACCAGGACCTCGGGATGTGCGTAGTCCATCGATGCCCTCCGGCGATGTTCAGGAGACGAGGAATCGAGCGCCGCGAGGGATCCGACGGGGCCAGACGGGCGGGTCAGCTCGTCATGGGGGCGTACGGGCCTCGCGCGACAGGGATGCGAGGCCGTCCGGAGATGAGCGGGGGCGCCTCAGCGAGCGGCGCGCGCAGCCCCGACCGGCACTCGCCGGGTACAGAGACACGCGCAGGTCGGTCGGTTCGAGCAGCTCATCTGGGTAGTCGGCAGGCTACCAGCCGATATCCGAGTTGTCCAGTCGGATATGACCGTCATGCGGGGATGGAGAGGCTGGCTGGCGAGGAAGGATTCGAACCTTCGATCTCCTGATCCAGAGTCAGGCGCCTTACCGCTTGGCCACTCGCCACCGTCGTACCCGAATTCTAGGCGGCACCGAGCGCGCGCGGGCCCGGGCTCACGGCCGGAGGGTGGAGGCCAGGGTCGCCGGGTCGAGCAGTAGATCGAGCGCGTCCACGACGGAGTTCGTGACGAGGTCGGCGGCCAGCAACGCCGCCGTGGCCGCACCCTCCGGCCCGACGACGGCGATGCCCAGGGCAGCGGTTCGCAGCATCGCCTCATCGTTGCGGCCGTTCCCGATCGCTGCGGTCCGCCCGGCCCCGAGCCGCTGCACGTATGCGGCCTTCTCGGAACCTCGCGTGATCGGGCTGATGGAGACCGGGAGCTCCGCCGCCAGGCGGGCCGCCGTGCCGCGTGTGTCGGCCGTCACCAGATGGAGGTCGAGGTCGACCGACAGGCGTCTGAGGCGCTCCTCGACCCCTGCGATCAGGCTGCCGCGCTCGGACAGCGTGCCGTTCAGATCGAGCACCAGGTGGTCGAGCTCGAGCCGCTGGCCGCCGGGGACGTCGTACGAGCGCACGGCCCCACTCTGGCACCTCGCGCAAGGCCGCCGGTCGCCGGCCTTGTCAGGCGACCTGGTCAGGCCGCTCCACGAATGCGCTCATCAGGGGCCTGGTGTCGGCGGGCTTCAGGCGCCGCCGCGCAGCAGGCTCACCGTGCTCCACAGGCCGAAGACAAGGAAACCTCCCGCGAGGACCCAGAGCACGGCGGATCGCGCCCTGGAGTTGACCAGGTCGCCCAGCACGTCGCGATCGGAGCACAGCCGGATCAGGAAGGCGAGCAGCAGGGCCAGCACCAGCACGTTGAGCACCATGGCCTCGATGACGACCGAGACCAGGTTCGTGGCGAGGAGCGC
>DATHCS010000176.1:0-2422 GCA_035319405.1 Candidatus Dormiibacterota bacterium
ACCTGGGCAAGGCCGCCGCGGCCGAGGGCCTCTTCTACGCGCCCGACCCGGCGAGCTACGAGACCTGCTCGATCGGCGGCAACCTGGCGGAGAACTCGGGCGGCCTGCGGTGCCTCAAGTACGGCGTGACGCGCGATGCCGTGCTGGGCCTCGAGGTCGTGCTCGCCGACGGATCGGTCATCCGCACGGGGGGACGGACGATCAAGGACGTTGCCGGCTACGACCTCACGCACCTCTTCGTGGGCTCAGAAGGCACGCTCGGCATCATCACCGAGGCGATCCTGCGCCTGCGACCCGCGCCGCCGCCGAAGCTCACCCTGCTGGCCTTCTTCCCCACCGTCCATGCGGCCGGGGAGGCGGTGGCCGGCATCACCGCGGCGGGCCTGGTCCCGGTGACCCTGGAGCTGATGGACCGCTTCACCATCCGCGCGGTGGACACCGCCCTGCGCGTCGGTCTGCCGGAGGACGCCGGGGCGATGCTGATGATCGAGTCCGACGCCGGCGGCGACGCAGCGGCGGACGAGCTCGACCGGGCCGAGGCAGCCTGCGGAGCCGCCGGTGCGACGGAGGTCGTCCGCGCCGCGGACCCGACCGAGGCCGACTGGCTGCGCGAGGCGCGCCGGAAGGCGCACTGGTCGCTCGAGCAGGCCGGCGTGGCGCGGATGGACGATGTCGGCGTGCCACGGGACCGCGTGCCGGACCTGCTCGACGCCATCGAGCGGATCAGCCTCGACGCGGGCCTCCCGGTGGGCGTCTTCGGCCACGCCGGCGACGGCAACCTGCACCCGACCTTCGTGGTCGATCGCGAGGACCCGACGGCCGAGGGGCGGATCAACGCCGCTCGAGCGCGCATCTACGAGGCGGCCCTGTCGCTCGGCGGCACGATCACCGGCGAGCACGGCACGGGCGTCGCCAAGCGGGGCTTCCTGGAGGCGCAGGTCGGCCCCGACGCCGTGCGCGTGATGCGCGCCGTGAAGGCCGCGCTCGATCCCCAGGGCATCCTCAACCCAGGCAAGGTGCTCTGAGGCGGCGGGCCGGACGGCCCCCTAGTGGTGGTAGGTGCCCGTGAGGGTGGTGCTGGCCAGGGTCCGGCCGCGGGCCGCGGCCTCGACCTGGTCTGCCGTGGGATGGCCGCTGAGCGGCAGCGCATGCGACAGCGCGTACAGCGTGAAGACGTAGCGGTGCGTGCCCGACGGCGGGCAGGGGCCGCGGTAGCCCGCCGTACCCCACGAGGTCTTGCCCACCGGGCCCAGGACCGCCACAGCGGCGCCCGCCGGCAGCTCGTGCGTCGAGGCCGGCACGTGGTAGGCGACCCAGTGCACCCAGCCGCGCGCATCGGGATCGCGCACCACGATGGCCAGCGCGGCCGCGCCGGTGGGCACGCCGCCGATGGTCAGCGGCGGCGAGTGGTCGGGTCCGTCGCAGGTGTAGCTGCTGGGGATCGCCGCTCCTTCGCCGAAGGCGCTCGAGGTGAGCCGGAAGGGCGGGCTCGGCGTGGGGCTCATGGAGGCACCTCCGCTCGGTGTCGGGGTCGGAGTCAGGGCGGCGCTAGGGTTCGTCGAAACGGCCACGCTCGGCGTCGGGGCGGTGGTCGGCGACGGCGACCCGCTCGCTTGCGGCGTGGTCGGGGTCGCGCCGCTGCAGGCCAGGGCCAGGAGGCCGGTGAAGAGGGCCGCGGCGAGCGGTCTCCGACGTGACGAGAGACGACGCACGGCCGAATCGTACGCCCGGTTGCATCCGCTGCCGACGGTCGGTGGGGCGTGACAGCGAAGCTGACACGTGGTGCGCTGAGGCTCGTGCCATGGAACACGTTCGGACCGTATCCGCGCCGCCGGTCGAGGAGGTCGGACTCTGCCTGGCCATCGGACTGGCCCTCTTCACGGGGCTGGTGACGGAACCGCTGCTCTTGCTCCTGCCGAGCATCGGCATCCTGGTCCTCGGCATCCTCGCTCGGATCGCGGAGTTCCACTCGAGCCGTGCTGCGTGCCATCGGAGGTGGCACGCACCAGTGCCACGCTAGCGCCATGGGATCGATCGCCGCCGAGCTGCCGCCCCGCCTGCTGGCCCTTCCTCAGCCCGCTGAAGGTGCGCCGCCCGGCGTCCGTATCGAGGGCGACCGGGTGCTGGTGGAGCACCTCGAGCTCGTCGACGCGGGCAGCGCCGCCTTCCTTGCGACCCGCTCCCCCGAGGAGCGGCCCGCGACGACGCAGCGGGCGCTCAAGATCGGCCTGACGGCACTGCAGGACGCGGGCACGAGCCTCGACGTGGAGATGGTGCGCCGCGAGTTCGAGGCCCTGCTGCTGCAGGCCCAGACGACCAACGAGCGCGCAGCTCGGACGCTGGAGGACGTCCTGCGCCAGAACTTCGCCGACGGCGACGGGCGCCTGCCGCGGACCCTGGAACGCTTCCTCGGCGATCGCGG
>DATHCS010000177.1:0-7037 GCA_035319405.1 Candidatus Dormiibacterota bacterium
GTGCCGCGATCCGCCGCCTCATCCAGCCAGGCCAGCATGCGACCGGCCATCGCCTCCGCATAGCAGACGTCCCCGGCGAGGATCACGTCGCACGGCGGCGGAGCGGCGCCGAGCAGGTCCCGCCGGCTGAAGCCCACGCGCACGCCGTTCGCGCGGGCGTTCAGGTCCGCGGCCGCCTCGGCGAAGGGGTCCACGTCCACGGCCTGGACCGACGCGGCACCCAGCCGCATCGCGCTGATGGCGCAGAGCCCGGAACCGGACGCCATGTCCAGCACGCGCCGGCCGGCCACCTCCTGCGGGTGATCCGCGAGGAAGCGGACGAGGGCCAAGCCACCCGGCCACGCGAACGCCCAGTAGGGCAGGTCGGGATCCGACTCGCCCAGCTCGTCGGCGGTGGCCTGCAGCAGCCCCATCACGTCATCGGCGAGGTGGAGACGCAGGCCCGGGAGCTCGGGCACCGGTACGAGCTGCGTGTATCGCCGCACGAAGGCCCGCAGCCGGGCCGGAGAGGGGGAGGCCACCGGCCCAGCCTAGCGCCGCGCCACGACCTCCGCGTCGCGCGTCATCGCGCCGGACGCGGACCGCGACCGTAGAGGCGCGACGCCCAGAGCGCGCCGCCCCCGGCGATCACGAGACACCACGTCACCGCGACCACGCCGGTCGTCCCGAGCGGCGCGCCGAACAGCAGGGCCCGCAGCGCCTCCGCGATCGGCGTGACCGGCTGGTACTCGGCGAACGTTCGCAGCGGCTCCGGCAGTGTCGCCGTGGGGACGAACGCACTGCTCAGGAAGAGCAGCAGCATCAGCAGCATGGGCAGGTTGCTGGCCGTCTCCACGCTGTCCGAGGCCATCCCCAGCGCGACCGACAGCCAGCTCACGGCGAACGCCACGAGCAGGAGGAGAGCCGCCGCGGCGAGCAGGGACAGCGGTGCGGTCGTGGGGCGGAACCCGATCGCCACCGCCACCACCACCACGACCGCGCTCGCCAGCACGGTCTGGATCACGGCGCCCAGCACGTGGCCCGACAGCACGGACGCTTGCGCGATGGCCATCGTCCGGAACCGCGCCACGATCCCGCGGCTCATGTCCATCGCGATCGCGATCGCCGTCCCCTGGGCGGCGCTCACGACCGTCAGCAGCAGGATGCCCGGCATGAGGTAGGCGAGGTAAGCCTGCCGGTCGCCGGGAGGCCCGAACCCGGCGCCGAGGCCCGCCCCGAGCGCGCCGCCGAAGACGTACACGAAGAGGAGCAGCAGCACCACCGGGATGCCGGCGATGAAGAGGGTCAGCGACGGGTAGCGACGCATCCGGCGCAGGCTGCGGCGGAGCATCGTCGACGAGTCGGAGAGCAGCATGGTCATGGTGCGGGCACCTCCGGGGCTTCGGTGCGTTCGGTGAAGGACAGGAAGACGTCGTCGAGGTCCGCGGAGCGGACCGACAGCTGCTCGACCGGGACCGACGCGGCGTCGAGCCGGTCGAGCACGGCCAGCAGGTCGTGGATCCCGCCGTCGTGCGGGAGCTCGAGAGCAAGGGCGTCCTCGTCACGCGATCCCTGGCCGAGCGTCGAGGCCGCCTGCTCCAGGTCGCTCGCCTCCGCGAACTCGAGCCGGATGCTGCCGCCCGGGACGAGCCGCTTCAGCTCGGCCGGTGTTCCCTCGGCCACGACCCTTCCGCGATCCAGCAGCGCGACCCGCGACGCGAGCCGGTCGGCCTCCTCGAGGAACTGCGTGGTGAGGAAGACCGTGACCCCGTCGGTCACGAGGTCCCGGATGACCTGCCACATCACGCGGCGGCTGCGGGGATCGAGCCCTGACGTCGGCTCGTCGAGGAAGATGATGCGGGGATGGCCCACCAGGGTCATGGCGAGGTCCAGCCGCCGCCGCATCCCCCCCGAGTACGTCGAGGCGGGCTTGCCAGCCGCTTCGGTCAGGTCGAACCGCTCGAGCAGGTCGGCGACCTGGTGGCGCCCGGGCTCCCGGCCCAGGTGGTGCAGGTCGGCCATCAGGCGCAGGTTCTCCTCGCCCGTGAACTGCTCGTCCACCGCCGACACCTGCCCTGTGAGCGCAATCACGCGCCGCACCTCGTCCGCCTGGCGGCCGACGTCGAACCCGGCGACCTGCACCTCGCCGTCGTCGGCCGGGATCAGCGTGGAGAGGATGTGGATGGCCGTCGTCTTGCCGGCCCCGTTGGGTCCCAGGAGGGCGAAGACCGTGCCCTCGGCGACGTCAAGGTCGATCGAGTCGAGGACGACCTGGCTGCCGTACGACTTGCGGAGACCGCGCACCTCGATCGCGCGGTGGTTGCCCTGACGCGTCGTCATCATGCCCCTCCCCCGGGGCGTCGCCGACGCGACCCGGACTCAGACGTCCAGCTCTTCCAGGTTCGGCTGCCGTGCCGATCGCGCCACGATCTCGAAGAGCTCGGGCGGGACCTTGTCACGCAGCTCGTCGAGGGTGTCGACGACCTCGAGGCTCGACTCTCGCGGCGTGCTGCCGTAGCGGACTTCCCCGATACCGAGGTGGCCGCGCCAGCCGGCTGGCTTGCCGTCCGGCCCCACCATCCAGAAGTCGGCACTGCGTTCCACATGGAGGACGTACTTGCCTCGCCGGCCGCGAAAGACCCGGAAGGTTTCCGCGCGTCCCTGTCGCGTGTCCATCCATTCGCCGACCAGGGCGGCCGTGAAGCGGACCTTGCGACCGCTGCCCAGGCCGACGCGGACGGTGACCTCCTCGAAGCCAGCCTGGAGGCTCTCGTGGAGGTCGACGAAACGTCGCAGCGCGGTGGCGATGGCAGCGGAGAGGTTGCCCCCCGCCAGCTCCTGCGCCCGCTGGTAGAGCGATAGGTCTCCGTCGGAGACGTAGATGGTCTTGTTCGGCACCGCCACATCGTAGTCCTCTTCCGCACAAGGTGTATACGCAGCAGTATACGTATATCCACCGGGAATGCAAGGGGTGCCGCCGGGGACCATGGCGGGCCCGGTCGCGCCCGCCTCGATCCGCGTCGAGCGAGGTGACGTGCGATGCTCTGGGGCACGCATGAGGAGGGGCGACGTGGCCCAGTCAGCCGCCAGCGGGACGCCGGAGCCGATCGTCTGCCTGCCCGATGCGCCCGAGCGACGATTCATGGGCGACCTGCCCGGCGTCGAGGTGGTCCTCGCACCGGAGCACGGCCCGCAGCCCGACCTGGCGCGGGTCGATCTCGCCGTGCCGGCGGGCTGGATGCGCCAGGCGGTCTACGCGGCGCTCGCTGCCCACGGCCGACTTCGGGTGATCCAGACCCTGAGCGCCGGCGTAGATTGGCTCGTCGGACGTGTCCCGGAACACGTGACCGTGTGCAATGCGCGGGGCGTCTACGACACGCCGCTCGCGGAGTGGATCGTGGGCGCGATCCTGGCCGTCGAGCGCGGGCTGGCCCTGGCGCGCGACGCGCAGACGAGGCGGGAGTGGGCGTCGTTCGAGCCGTCGGAGCTGGCCGGTCGGCGGGTCGTGATCCTGGGCTACGGATCGATCGGCTCGACCGTCGCGAGGCGCCTGGTGCCGTTCGAGGTGGACGTCGTGGGGGTGGCGCGGACCGCCCGCGACGACGCCGTCGGGCTCGCCGACCTCGACGGGATCCTGCCCACGGCGGAGGTCCTCGTGGACCTGCTGCCGCTCACCGGCGAGACCGCCGGCTTCCTCGACGCGCGCCGGCTGGCGTTGCTGCCCGACGGCGCGCTCGTCGTCAACGCGGGACGAGGCAAGACGCTCGACACCACCGCGCTCCTCGTCGAGCTCGAGCGAGGCCGGCTCCGCGCCGCGCTCGACGTTACCGACCCCGAGCCGCTACCGACGGACCACCCGCTCTGGGGGCTGCCCAACGTGCTCATCACGCCGCACATCGCGGGCGATTCGCCGCAGGCGACCGTCCGGGCATTCGAGCTGGCGGGCAACCAGATCCGGCGGTTCGCCGCTGGCGAGCCGCTCCACAACCAGGTGCCCCGCTACCAGCTGACCTGAGCCGTCGCGGGAAGGCCGGCAGTGGTCAGCGACGGCCTCAGCGCCAGTCCACGTTCACGACGTCGATCGGCCCCGAGAGGCCCTTGAGGGTCGCGCTCCGGGGATCGGACGTTCGGTACGACTCGCCCACCGTCATCACGCTGGCCACGATGTCGCCGCCGCCCCCGAGTGCCGCGATGCGGGCCGCCTCGTGGACGCCCTTACCGTGGAAGTCGCCGCCGACCTTGGTCGCATCGGAGGCGTGGAGCCCGATCCGGACCTGCGGTGCGAAGCCCTGCGTCGATCGGTGCTCCGCCAGACGCCGCTGGATCGCGATCGCCGCCGTCACCGCAAGGTCGGGCGAGTCGAAGCTGACGAAGAAGCCGTCGCCCGTCGTCGAGATCTCTTCCCCACCATGCGCCGTGAACACCTCTCGCAGCGCCGTGTTGTGCCAGCCCAGCATCGTCTCCCACGCCTCGTCGCCGAGCGCCTCGACGAGGTTCGTCGAGCCCACGATGTCGGTGAACATGAAGGTCTTCATCACCCGTCGGGCGGGACCGGTCTTGCCGCGCAGCTGCCAGGGCAGGAGTTCCGCGACGTCCTCCAGGATGATCGCGGCGGTCGGGCAGGCGAACGCGGCGGCGCGGAGATCCTCCTCCTCGACGCTGTCGGGCCCGACCACGTCCGTCTTGCCGTAGTCGCCCGCGAGCCAGTCGAAGGCTGTCGGGGCGAGGGTGATGCAGTTGCCGGCCCCGACGCACTTGTGGCGATCGACGTGCGCCCGGACGGCCATCAGTGCGATCCGACCGCAGCCAGCCCGCGGAAGGCCAGCGAGGTGGCCTCGGCGCGGCTCGAAGCGCCCAGCCGCGCCTGGAGGCGCGTCAGTCGCTGGGTGACGTCGTCCTCACTCAGGCGGAGCTCCGCCGCGATCTCGGCGTTCGTGCGCCCCTCGGTCAGCAGCTGGAGCAGACGGCGCTCGATGTCATCCAGGTCGGGGGCCGAGCCAGGCGCGGCACCCGGCTCGGCGGGGACCGCCGCGAATGCCTCGACGGGTCCGGCGAGCTGGACGAGCTCGCGCCCAACCGGACCCGTGAGCCAGCGGACCCGGATCGCCTCGTCGGCCGTTCCCTGGGCGATCCTGGCGAGCATCGTCTGGAGGTAGCCCCGGACGGACGCCTGCACATCCGCCGGGGCACCGGCAAGCACGGCCCGCGCCGCCGGGATGACGATCTCCAGGCTGGCGTCCTCGTGGAGCGCGGCCTGCAGCGCCTCGAATGCCGCGCCGCCGGCGGCCGCGGCTGCCTCCACGTCGCCGCGCTCGAGAGCGACCGTCGCCAGCGCGGCGTCGACCTGCGCACCCCAGGGGGCGTGGCCCGGGAGGAGCGATTGGAGCTCCTTCACCTGCGTCGCCGAGCGTTCGACGAGCTCCCGCAGCGCAGGGTCAGGCCCGTCGTCGGTCGCTGGCTCAGCCGTCGCGCCCCTCGCGACGAACCCCGCCGCCACGAGGGCCAGCCGGGCCAGCGCCTCGCAGCGCGCGGAGGCGCGACCCCCCTCGGTCGCGATGGCGACGGCGCGCTCGAGATGGCGGAGCGCACCCTCCGCGTCGCCCGCGCTGGCCCGGACCAACCCCCGCCAGATGTCGAGCTGGCGGGCTCGAGAGCTCGAGGGCGCCATCGAGGCGGCCGCCCCGGCCAGGGCGAGCCACCGCTCGGCCCCCTCCACGTCCCCGATCTCGGCCAGAGTCAGCGCGACCCCCCCGGCGGCGAGGAACTCGATGGTCCGGTCGCCCTGGAGCTTCGCCGCCCGATAGGCGTCCTCGCCGCGCGAGAGCGCGAGGTCCGGCACGACCTTCGCGCGCGAGAAGACGTGCACACCGAACAGCATCTGGAGGTCGAGGCGATCTCGCTCGCTTTCGGTCACGACTTCGGACAGGCGCGAGGTCACGCGCCGGATCTCTTCCAGGTGCCGCGCCGAGTTCGTGAGGTGCATCGCCGGCCCGTAGCGAGCGTAGGCCATGGCGATGACGGTGGACATCACACCGGTCCGGTCCCCAAGGCGTTCGAAGATGCCGAGCGCTCGATCCAAGGCCTCCGTCGCCTCCACCAGCAGTGGCGCGATCGGCGTCGCGAGAATGAGCGTCTCGAAGTCGACACCCGACGCGGCCGCCGCCAACAGCTCGTTAGCGCGACCAGCGATGACCTCCCCGGCGAACCAGCCCCGCCCGCGCGCGAAGTCGATCATCGCGAGCTCACGAAGGGCGGCGGCAAGGCTGCGATCATCTCCGCTCTGCTCGGCGAGCTCGATCCCGCGACGGTAGGCCTCCTCGGCGGCGTCGAGGTCGATCTCGATGGCGGCGCCGCCGAACGATTCGCCCAGCGGACTACGCAGGAGCGCCTGGCCGAGTTCGAGGGTCGCCCGTAGCTCCGTGGTCGTGTCCCCTCGCTCGAGGGCCCGCGCGCGGACGCGACGGGCGAGCTCGACGGCGGCGTCCTCGTCGTGGGTCATGCGCAGCGCGGACGCACGCCTCAGCTGGACGTCGAGTTCGATCTCCGGATCGCGCATCGCTTCGGCCAGAGCAGCCAGCTCGGTCAGGCCATCGAGCCGCTCGCCCGTCCGACGCAGGACGGCGAACGCATCGTCGCGCGTCGCGAGGAGGACGCGGCGGTCAGCCGGCGTCGAGACCACGGGTAGTGCCTGCTCGACGAGTCGGAGCGCCTCCTCGGGCGCGTTCGAGGCCAGGGCGGACTGGGCGGCGTCGATCGAGAAGCGCGCGGCGCGAGCGGTGTCGCCGGCCGCGAGCGCGTGCTGCGCGAGCATGGGCAGGCCGGCCGGGGCCGGATCGCCACCCTCGAGCAGCAGGTCGACGATGGCTGCGTGGACCTGCCGGCGACGCGCGGCGGAGACCTGGCTCATGGCGAACTGGCGGACCTGCTCGTGGGCGAACGTGTAGTCGGCGGGCTCACCCTGCGGCTGTGGCAGGACCAGGCCGGCCCGGACGGCCGGCCCGAGGTCGTCGGCCAGCGGCTCGTCACCGTCGCCGGGGCTCGGTGCGTCGCCTGGCGCG
>DATHCS010000178.1:0-4124 GCA_035319405.1 Candidatus Dormiibacterota bacterium
AATGGTGGAAGCCGCTCCCGGTGTAGGTGCCCCAGTCGATGACCACGCCGCCCGGACAGGCGCGCAGCGTCAGGTCGAGCGTCGCCAGGCCGGGCGTGGGCTTGGGCGTGGGGCTGGGCGACGGACTGGGCGAGGGACCCCCCTGGGGTGGCGTCGCCGGTGCGACGGTCGGCGTCGCCGCGGCGCTGGGAGACGCGCTCGGCTCACCAGACGGCGATGCGCTGACCGTCGGTTCCTCGGAAGGCGTGACCTCCGCGCTGGAGCTCGGGCTCTCCGTGGCCAGCTCCGCCGTGAGGCTGCCGAGCGGGAAGCCCAGCACCTGATCGAGGCTGCCGTTCTCCACGAGCCACGGATCCTGCCAGGCCTGCTCGTCCGCTGCCATGATGCGAGGTTGGATCGGACCGCTGCCGCCCAGGACGACCACGGCCTGCTGCCCCTGGGCCACGTTGGCCTCGAGGCCCGGCCCGGCGAGCGCCACGTCGTGCTCCACGGCGATCACCGTCACGCGCTCGCCGCCCGCTCCCTCCCCGGCCAGGACCGGGATCCGGTCGACGTCGAAGGCGGTGCCGCTGGCCGTCCAGGTCAGCGGTCCCGTGACCACCCGGTAGGGCACCCCGTCGGCGGGGTCGACGCGGTTGTAGACCCTTCCGGCCAGCTCGGCGATGGTGATGCCCTGCGCATCGATCGCGTCGAGGTGCACCACCGCGCCGCCGGCCAGGCGCGCGATGCTGCCTCCCACGCTGAATGCGGCGCTGCCCGTGGGCGACACGGTGATCGTGTCCCCTTCGAGCAGGATCGTGCCGGCCTGCAACGCCGACGACTGCCCGCCGCGCGTGAGGACCACGCCGGCCACATCGCCGGCCACGGCCTGGAGGACCGTGCCGGGCATCAGGAACCGGCTCGCGCCCAGGGCAGCCGCCGCGACGACGATCACGGCCACCGCCAGTGCCACCAGACGCCTCGGACGCCACCGGGGCCGGCGGGTCGGTGGCGCGACCTCGACCGGCAGTGCGGCACGCTCATCCGACCACGGCGAGACCGTGCCGGGCGATGGATCCGGCCGGCGGTACCGCCGCCGCTCCAGGCGCAGCGCCGGCGCCTCAGCGGCGAGCCCCTCGGCCGCTACAGCCGCCGGTTCGACGACACCTCCTGCGAGCATGGCATCCGAAAGCGGCTCGACGACGGGGGGCAACGGGGCCAGGGCCAGCGCGCCCTCCACCGCCTCCGGCGCGCCCGGCTCCATCAGGAGGCGCTGTCGCAGCGCCGCGCTGTAGGCGACCGCGGGCGTGGCCGCCGTGCGCCGGGCTCGGCGTGACCGGGCGCCGGTGGCGGCCAGATCGGCGGCCAGGGCCTCGAGGGCCGCGTCGGTCGGCGGGGGGACGCCCGCCTCGGCGGGTGAAGCCGACGGCCCGTCCGGTGGGGTGCGGCGGGTCCTAGGCGGCATCGACGGCCTCCTCGGCCATCGCTCCGCGCAACGCCTCGAGCGCCCGGTGGAGCCGTGCCGCGAACGTGTTGCGACTGCAGCCGAGCACGGCGCTCGCCTCGGCCGGGTCGAGATCGTCCAGGAAGCGGAGCGTCAGCACCCGCCGCTGGGCTGGCGTCAGCCGTGCGAAGGCACGCTGCAGCTCGTCGCGTGCGAGCGCGGCCTGGAGTGCTCCGTCGGCCCGCTCGTCGGGATCGGCCGCACCATCCTGCGTGCCATCTTCGAGCGGCACGAGCCGCTGGCCCTGGCGCACGTGGTCGACGACCGCGTTGGTGGCGACACGGTAGAGCCAGCCGCCGAACGAATCGTTGCGGAATCCGCCGCGGCGCAGGGCCGCGAGGGCCCGTTCGAAGGTGGTCGCCGTCAGGTCCTCGGCCACGCTGCGCTCCCCCACGCGTCGCTGGACGTAGCCGTAGATGCGCGGCAGGTAGAAGTCGTACAGCTCGCCGAAGGCGGCCATGTCGGTCCGCGAGCGTGCCACCAGGTCGCGCTCGAATTCGGCGGGCAGGCGAGTGTCGCGCGAGGTTCCGGCCATCGGCCTGCGACGGTACCGGCCGCTCCCGAGCGTTGACCATCCGCCACAGGTACCGGTCGCACCCGGACCCCGGGGGACAGCCGCTTCGGGTGCGGCTCGGACACCGCCTCGCCCGAGTGCTGGTCCATCGCTGGTGCTCCCGTGGACGGTCCGGTCGCAGGACCCTGCGCATGCGCTCCGGCTCATCCCCAGAACGCGCCACGACCCCCGGCGATGACGGGATCGGTGGCAGGCGTCAACGCATCCGATATCCGCTACTGAAAGGTAGCAGGATGAACCGGTCCCGCGCCCGGTCGCTGCCCCGTCCGCGGGTGCCGCCTAGACGGTGATCAGCTCGCGATGCTCGCCCCAGGCGACCCGCAGACGGTCGCTGATCTCCCCCAGCGTGGCGTACGCCTCGACCGCCTCGATGATGACCGGCAGCAGGTTCGCCGAGCCTCGGGCCTCGTCGGACAGCCGTCCCAGCGCGGCCTCACAGGCCCCCGAATCGCGCTCGGCCCGCACGCGCTGCAGGCCCGCCACCTGGTCGCGCTCAGCGTCGAGGGCGATGCGCTGCAGAGGCGGGTGCGGCGCACCCTCGTCGACGAAACGGTTCACGCCGACGACGATCCGCTCCACGGCCTCCACCTCGCGCTGGTAGCGGTAGGCCGACTCCTGGATCTGTCGCTGCTGGTAGCCCGTCTCCAGCGCCGCGAGGGTCCCGCCCAGGCCCTCGATCTCGGCCAGGTAGGCCCCCGCGGCCGCCTCCAGCTGGTCGGTCAGGGTCTCCACGAGGTAGCTGCCAGCCAGGGGGTCGGGTGTCTCCGCCACGCCCGACTCGTAGGCCAGGATCTGCTGGGTGCGCAGGGCCAGCCGGACCGCCTCCTCCGTCGGCAGCGCGAGGGCCTCGTCGCGCGAGTTCGTGTGCAGGCTCTGCGCGCCGCCCAGGATCGCGGCGAGCGCCTGCATCGTGGTGCGCACGACGTTGTTGTCCACCGACTGGGCCGTCAGGCTCGAGCCGGCCGTCTGGACGTGGAAGCGGCACATCAGCGAGCGTTCCTGGCTCGCCCCGAAGCGGTCGCGCAGGAGGCGAGCCCACATGCGCCGTGCGGCGCGGAACTTGGCGACCTCCTCGAAGAGCTCGCTCCAGGCGGCGAAGAAGAAGGAGAGGCGGCCCGCGAAGGCGTCGACGTCGAGTCCCCGGGCCACGGCCGCCTCGACGTAGGCGATCGCGTCGGCCAGCGTGAAGGCCAGCTCCTGGGCCGCCGTGGCGCCCGCCTCGCGCATGTGGTAGCCGCTGATCGAGATGGTGTTCCAGCGAGGCATCTCGCGCGAGCAGAACTCGAAGATGTCGGTCACCAGGCGCATCGACGGCCCGGGGGGATAGATGTACGTGCCGCGCGCGATGTACTCCTTGAGGATGTCGTTCTGCACCGTTCCCGAGAGGCGCGTCCGGGCCACGCCCTTGCGTTCGGCGGCCGCCACGTAGAAGGCGAGCAGTATGGCGGCGGTGCTGTTGATGGTCATGGAGGTCGAGATGTCGGCCAGAGGCAGGCCCGCCAGCAGCGTCTCCATGTCGGCCAGCGAGGCGATCGGCACGCCCACCCGGCCCACCTCCCCTGCCGCGCGGGGCGCGTCGGAGTCGTAGCCCATCTGGGTGGGCAGGTCGAACGCCACCGAGAGGCCGGTCTGGCCGTGTTGCAGCAGGTAGTGGAAGCGCTCGTTGGTGATCGCCGCCGTGGAGAAGCCCGCGTACTGGCGCATCGTCCAGAGGCGTCCGCGGTACATGGTGGCCTGCACGCCCCGCGTGAAGGGGAAGGTCCCCGGCCGACCCAGGTCTCGCTCCTCGTCGAGGCCGGCCGTGTCGGCCGGCGTGTAGAGGTCGCGTAGCGGCAGATCGCTGCTGGTGCGGAACGCGGCCTGCCGTTCGGCCTGCTCAGCCAGCGCCCGCGCGCGGACCGTGGCGCGCCAGGCCTCCCGCCCCGGATCGAAGGCCTCGTCGCTCACGAGATCACCACCAGCTCGTCCCCCTGGTCGACCGTCTGGCCCGCCGCCACGGCCACCCGCTCGACGGTCCCCGGGCGCGGTGCGCGGACCTCGTTCTCCATCTTCATGGCCTCGACCGAG
>DATHCS010000179.1:0-2125 GCA_035319405.1 Candidatus Dormiibacterota bacterium
GAGCAGCAGCAGCCCTTCGGAGTCGCGGTCCAGGCGGCCCACCGGGTAGAGCCGCCCGGCGCGCCCGCGGATCACCGGCGGCACCAGCTCCAGCACCGTCCGGGCCGCATGGCGGTCGCGTACTGTTGAGGTGACCCCCACGGGCTTGTGGAGCGCGAGGTAGACGTGGCGCATGGGCGCGGGGAGCGGCCGCCCGTCGACCAGGATCGTGGCCACCTCCGGGTCGGCCCGCTGGCCCAGGTGAGCAGGCCGGCCGTCCACGGTCACGCGACCAGCGACGATGAGCGCCTCGGCGTTTCGTCGCGAGGCGAGGCCCGCCTCCGCGATGAGCTTCTGCAGCCTCGCCTCAGGCATCGCCGGACGGCTCGCGCTCGTCGGACGGTGGGCCGAGCGATCCGTCGAACTCGACGAGCCGGGCCGCCAGGTCCGCGTCGAGCGGCGGCAGCTCGTCGAGCGAGGTCAGCCCGAAGCGCTCGAGGAACTCGAAGGTCGTCCCGTAGAGGTAGGGCCGGCCGGGCGTATCCGCACGTCCCAGCTCCGCAACGAGGCGTCGATGCAGCAGGCCGCGCACCACGTAGTCGCTGTCGACGCCGCGGATGCGCTCGATGAGGCCGCGCGTGACCGGCTGCCGGTAGGCCACGATGGCGAGCGTCTCGAGGGCCGCCGGCGAGAGCCGGGCGCCCTCGAACCCGACGTAGCGGGCGATGAGCGAGCCCGCCTCCGCAGCGGTCGCCAGCTGCACCCGTTCGCCGTTGGCGAGCAGCCGGATGCCGCGCTCGCGCAGCAGCACCTCGAGGTCACCCAGGCGCGCGTCCACCGCCTCGAGATCGACGCCGGCGAGGGTCGCGATCTCGCGACGCTCCAGCGGTCGTTCGGCCACGAAGAGCAGGGCTTCGAGCTCGGCGACCGAGAGGCCCGCCTCACCCGGGCCGGGGGCGGCGCCCACCAGCCGCCCCAGCGCGGCCACCTCCTCGGGGTCGAGGTCGAGCGTCTTCGGGGCCGGCTCGTCCCGCGGCCGGCTGGGCTCGGTCACGCGAAGTCCTCGAGCGTCTCGTCGATCGGGCCGGCCGGACCGACCGGGAAGCCCGCCGCGGCGCGCTCGGCGGCGCTCGTGCGCCGGCAGCGGATGGGCCCCCAGGGCTGCGCCTGCTCCGCGACCACCTCGCGCCGCTTGACGAGCTCGAGCAGCGCCAGGAAGGTGACGGTCACCACCACGCGGTCGGTCGTGCCGGCCAGGAGCTCCTGCAGCACGACTGTGGACGCCCTGCGCAACGCAGCGCGGATCGCCTCGGCGCGTTCGGCCAGGGTCACCGTGCGCGCCAGGATCTCCGGCGCCGCTGCCGGCGGCGGCACCAGCACGATCGCCCGCGCGAGAGCCTCGACGAGCACGGCGGGGTCGAGCGGCGGCTGGGGCGCCGGCCGGGCACCTGCCAGCCCGGCCGCCAGCGCGGGGCCCGCCTCGCGATGGAAGAGCGGCGACGGTTCCTCGAGCCGCGCCTCGAGCTGCCGGCCGGCGTCGCGGAAGGCGCGGTAGACGACGAGGCGCCGGCGCAGCTCGAGCTCGGGGTCCGGCCCCTCGGGCGAGGCGGCCGGCGGGACCGGCTCCTGCGGCAGCAGGGCGCGGGACTTGATGAGGATGAGCTGCGCGGCCACGGCCACGAACGCGCTGAGGTGCGGAAGCCGCTCGCCGGGCAGCGCGGCCAGCGCCTCGAGGTACGCACCGGCCAGCTCGCCGAGGCGCACGGTGAGGATGTCCAGCTGGCGCTGCTCGATAAGCGCCAGGAGCAGGCCCAGCGGCCCGTCGAACTGTTCCAGGCGGACCAGCGTGGCCGCCTCGGGCCGCCGATCGTCGGTGAAGCGGATGGTGACCGCCTCGGGGCCCGCCGTCATCACCCGCCGTCGTCCGCCAGGCGCAGCGCCTCCCCCAGGCGCGGATCCACGCCGCTGTCGGGATCGACGTCGCCCTCCTGGGCCCGGATCAGGACCGCCACGCGCTCGCTGCACCCGGCCGCTCGGGCGAGCCGGGCGGACGCCTCCGCGTGGAGGTCCTGCCGCCGGAAGGCCGTCCGGTAACCGGGCAGCACCTCGAACGCGGCGCGAACGCGGGGCCCGTACCGTTGCCCGA
>DATHCS010000180.1:0-5173 GCA_035319405.1 Candidatus Dormiibacterota bacterium
TGAGCTCGATGCCGGCGACGCCCGGCACGCCGTCGAGCCGCCGCGCCACGGCCACGTAGTCCTCGATGGACTCGCCCGCCACGTTGACGATGACCGGAACCTGCCAGGTCGACCAGAGCCCGGCGTACTTCTCCACGACGCCGTCGACGCCGGGGTTCTGCAGGCCGATCGAGTTGAGCATGCCGGCGGGCGTTTCGGTCACCCGCGGGGGCAGGTTGCCGACGCGCGGCTTGAGCGTGGTGCCCTTGCAGCAGATCGCGCCCAGCCGTTGCACGTCCACCACGTCGCCGTACTCCACGCCGTAGCCGAACGTGCCGCTCGCGACCAGGATCGGGTTGCGCAGGGGCAGGCCGCCGGGGCGGCCCGGCGCGAGGTCGATCGTCAGGTCGACCGTGGCGGCCCGATCGCCCGCCGTGGCGCCGGCCCTCGAGGGGGCCAGGGCAGGCGGCGATCCCGGGTGCGTGGGCGCCGCCGTGGATCGTGACGGGCGGCCGGCGGGGCGTGAGGCCGGGACACCGCCCAGGGCGGGGCGTCGACGTTGCGTAGCGAAGGGATCGCGAGCGCGTCCGCCGCCGCCGGCGCGCGTCCCGGGCACGACCTTCTTGCGCGCCTTCACGCGACGGGCTCCCAGAGGATCTCGTCGGCCGCGAAGACGGGCCCTTCGCGGCAGACCCGCTGCGGCCCGTCCACGCCGAACACGACGCAGCCCAGGCAGGCACCGACCGCGCAGCCCATGTGCTGCTCCAGCGAGACCTGCAACCAGGCCTTCCGACGCGCCTGGGCCGAACCGCGCGGGGCGTTCGACGGAGCGCGCCTGGGCTTGCGCCCCAGTCGGGCGACCCCCAGGCGGGCATCGCGGCCGGCGGCCAGGCGAGCCAGCGTCGCCAGCATCGGCCAGGGGCCGCAGCCGAAGGCCTGGTCGGCCCAGGCCTCGTACTCGGGCAGGAGGTCCGTGACGAAGCCCGCGTGGCCGAGCGTCCCGTCGTCGGTCGCGACCACGTACTCGACCTCGGGCGGGAGCAATGTCGAAGGGTAGACCTCGGCGGCACGCGCTGCGCCGAAGAGCAGCGTCACCCGGCGGCCCTGCTCAAGGGCCTCGTCGGCCAGGGCCCGCACGCCGGCGATGCCCAGCCCTCCGGCCACCAGCAGCACGTGCCGGGTGCGCGGATCGATCTCGAAGGGACGGCCCAGCGGACCGAGCATCTCCAGTCGTTCACCCGGCCGGGCACGTGCCAGCCATTCGGTGCCCTTGCCGGTGATCCGGAAGTGGATGGTCAGGGCACCGCTGCCGCGATCGAGGGTGTTGATGCTGAACGGCCGCCGCAGCACGAGCCCGGAGTAGTCCGGGGTGCGCACGTGCACGAACTGTCCCGCCCGAGGATTGGTTGCGGCGAGCCACGGTGCGGCGTAGGTCTGGAGCCACTGGCCGGGCAGGATCTCGCGGCTGTCGAGGAGTTCCGCGTCGGCGAGGCGCATGTCGATCGCGCCAGACGATGCCCGTGCCCCGTCGGCCGGCCGTCAGGCCTCCGACTCGTCCTCGGGTGCGACCGATGGGTAGAGCTCGGCGAGGCTGTCGGCGAGATCCCCGAAGACGTCGGTGGGGTCGTAGAACTGGACGAGCTCGTCGGGCGTGTTGAGCTTCTTCCAGCGGCCGCTCTCTTCCTCCTCCTCGGGGATCACCTCGCCGCGGAAGAGGCCGTCCCGTTGCAGCGTGAGGCGCTCGTCGTCGTCGTCCACGATCATCGTGTCGCCCAGCCAATGGGTGTACGAACCCACGGTGTCCTGGAACTGCTCCAGCAGCGAGGCTTCCGTCTGCTGGCTGCGTTCCTGGAACGTCAGGGCGAGGTCGTAGATGAGGCGCGCCGCGGCGTCGGCGTCCTGCGGCTCCTCGGGCTCCTCGTGGGAGGCGGCCCACATGTCGGCCGCGCCCGCGTAGGGGCTGCCGGCCCCGACCCGCTCGTCGGGCGCCAGCCCGGCGGCGCCGGCGAGGTCCTCCACGCCGGTCGGCTCCTCGGGCAGGCCGGCGGCCTGGCGCGCCGCCTCGGCGAAGGCCGCGTACACCTCGGCCGGGTTGTACAGCTCGACCAGCTCGGCACCGGATTCGATTACCTCGGTCTCCGAGACCCACTCGCCGGTGGCCTCGTCCTGGTAGCGGGTGCGGGAACGGAAGGTCGAGTCGGGGGCGATCGAGAGGTAGTCCGGGTCGTCGTCGATGAGGACCAGGCCGCCCAGCTCACGGATCCGCTCGGCGTTGGCCTTGAGGAAGCGATCCAGCTGTCGGGCCGCGTCGACCAGGAACGTGGTGCGCTCGATGGCCGCCTGGGAGGCGATCTCACCGAGCATCTCGGCCGTACTGCTCATCGTGATGTCTCCCTAGGGGTGGTACTCGAGGTCGGAGCCCATGCGCTCCCGCAGGAACATGGAGTGGTGTCGCTCGAACATCCATTCGCCGGCGCGGTGGCCGAGCCTGCGAGTGGCCTCGTCCGCCTCCAGGCGGTCGACGGTGGCGTAGTCGGGCAGCTCGAGCAGGATCACGTTGTCGAAGTCCCAGCCGTAGGCGACGTTGTACCAGCCGAGGAAGCGGATGCCGAACTTCTCCTCGTACTGGCGCACCTGGCGCGGGAAGACCTCCTGCATGAAGAACTTGAAGAAGGCATCACGACCGCGTCGGACGGAGAAGAACGTGGCGAGGACAGGCACCTGCGGATCTCGCTCCTGGCTGGGTGGTCACGGGCCCGGGCGTGACGTGGGCGGCCCAGCGGCCACCGTCATTGTCGCACGCCCTCCTCGCCAGCGGCGTCCTCGGGCGGTGACTCGGCGGCCTGCCCGGCGGCCTCCAGGTCGCCCACCGTGGGGCGCGCCGCGGGGCTCAGCGGTCGGCGGCGCGCGCGCCGGTCTGCGGCCACGAGGCGCAACAGGAAGATCATGGTCAGGCTGGTGAAGAAGACCAGGCCCAGGGCCACCAGCAGCAGGCCCCCGGTCAGGTAGATGGACCACTCGTTCCACACGCCGATGGGGATGAGCACGAGCACGATGGCCAGCAGCACCACCTGGGTCCAGAAGCAGCCCAGCCCCGGACCACGCTCAGCGTCGAGGGGTTCGCCCCGGTAGAGCGGCCGCTCGCCGCGGCTGGGGCCGGCCGGCTCGCGAGGGACGGTCACTCGACCATCGTAGCCGGAAGTCACCCATCGGCAGGGCATCCGACCGTGGCGGCCCTGGAAGCGGCGTCGTAGCATCGTCGCCAGAAGGAGGCGTGGCGATGCTGCAGAGCACGGACATCCGGCTGCACCG
Organism: Candidatus Dormiibacterota bacterium; assembly: GCA_035319405.1. GTDB lineage: Bacteria > Chloroflexota > Limnocylindria > Limnocylindrales > CSP1-4 > DASPUH01. The sequence goes on from DATHCS010000180.1 coordinate 3,292, forward strand.
CGCCACCGAGGCGGACGCCGAGGGCATCGCGGCGGTCCACGTCCGCTCGTGGCAGGCCGCCTACCAGGAGCTCCTGCCCCAGGCCTACCTCGACGGGCTGCGGATCCCTGACCGCGCCGCATCCTGGCGCCGCGAGCTGGCCGCACTGCCCGAGGACCGTCGGCCGTGGGTGGCGCTGCTCGAGGAGCAGGTCCGTGGCTTCGTCGTGGCCGGGCCCAGCCGGGACGACGACTGCGGTCCGGAGACGGCCGAGGTCTACGCGCTCTACGTGGACCCGGTCTGCTGGGGCGTGGGCGTGGGCCGCGCGCTCATGGAGCACCAGGTGTCGTTCCTGCGCCGTCGCGGCTACCACGCGGCGACGCTGTGGGTCCTCGCCGACAACCGCCGTGCCATCGACTTCTACGTGGCCGGTCGCTGGTACCGGGACGGCGCGGCCAAGCCGATCACGATCGGCGGGGTCACCCTGGAAGAGGTGCGCTACCGGCTCGACCTCGGCTAGGCCTCAGGCGAGGTCGGGATCGAGGTAGGCGAAACGGCCCTGGGCCACCGTCAGCAGGACGCGGGCGGGCAGCAAACGTCCCAGGAGCGGGGTGTTCTTGCCCCGTGAGACGAGCGAATCGGCGTCGACCGTCCAGGCCGCGCGACGATCGACCACCACCAGGTCCGCCACGGCCCCGCTGACCAGGCCCGGCACCAGCTCGTGCGAGGCCGTTGCACGCTCGGGTGGGTCGATGACCGCGGCGGGCCCAAGGGTGAGCGCCCGCACCACGGTCGCCAGGTCCGTGAGGCCTGCGGCCACGCCCTCGAGGGCCACGGCGAGCGCCGTCTCCAGTCCGCTGATCCCGGTCGCCGCCTGACCGTACTCGACCTGCTTGTCGACCGCCCGGTGGGGTGCGTGGTCGGTGGCGATCGCCTGGATCGTGCCGTCGGCGAGGCCGGACCAGAGGGCCAGTGCATCGGTGGGGGCGCGCAGCGGCGGGTTCACGCGCGTGGCCGGGTCGTAGGGCGCGGCCTCGGCGGCCGCGCCCGCCCAGGGGTCGGCGGCAGCATCCCAGGCCCAGCGGCGATCGCCACCCACCCAACCGTCGTGGAGGGCGAGGTGGTGCGGGGTCACCTCGCAGGTCACGGGCAGCCCGGCCTGGCGGGCGATGCGGATGAGGTCGAGCGCCTCGGCCGTCGAGACGTGGGCCAGGTGGAGCCTCGGTCGATCCCCGGACGGAGCCGCTCGCACAGCCTCGTCCAGGAGGCCCAGAGCCCGGGCTACGGCCGTCGATTCGGCGCTCCTGGGCCAGCCCTGGAGGCCCAGGATGGTGGCCGGCAGGCCCTCGTTCGCCTCGGCTCCCTGCGTCAGGGTGCGCAGCTCGGGGTGCTCCATGACGGGGCGGTCGAGCGCGCCGGCGTAGGCCAGGGCGCTTCGCAGAAGGGTGCCGTCGTCCACCGGTGCGCCGTCGTCGCTGAAGCCGACGGCCCCCGCGTCGGACAGCTCACCGAGGCGCGCCAACACGGTGCCCACCCGCCCTTCGGAGATCGTGGCGTAGGCCAGCATGCGCACGGGCGTCGGTGCCTCGCCGGCAAGGCGCTGCACCTCGCGGAGGTTCGCTGCGTGGTCGAGCGGCGGATCGGTGTTGGCCATCGCGCACACGGTCGTGAAGCCGCCGTGGGCCGCTGCGGCGAGGCCGCTGGCGATCGTCTCGGCGTCCTCGTTGCCCGGCTGGCGCAGGTGCGCGTGGATGTCGACCATGCCCGGCAGCACCAGCAGGTCCGGCGTGGCCCGTGTCGCCCGGCCTCGGGCCCAGCGGACCTCGCCGATCCGACCGCCCTCCACGAGCAGGCTTCCACGGCCTTCGCGCGCCGAGCCGGGGTCGACGATCCAAGCGTCCTC
>DATHCS010000181.1:0-5615 GCA_035319405.1 Candidatus Dormiibacterota bacterium
GCATCGAGCTGAGCGCCTGGGCCGGGATCGCCGCCGACCGACGGACGCTGGCCACCGGCCGGGCGGGCGTGTTCGCCGGCGGCGACGTGGTCAGCGGCCCCAAGACGATCATCGACGCCGTGGCGGCCGGGCGACGCGCTGCCGCCTCCATCCATGAGTACCTCGCCGGCGTACGCGACGGCGAGGCCGAGATCATGGCCGCCGTGCGGTATCGGACCCCGCCCGAGCGCCGGTTGCGGCTCGACCTGGAGGTGCGCCCGCGCGCCCACCCGCCGCTGCCGCTGTACGAGCCAGGCTCATTCAAGGCCACCCAGCTCGGCTTCGACGAGCCCGCGGCGAGGGCCGAGGCGGGCCGCTGCTTCCGTTGCGATGCGGTCTATCGCTGCGGTGCCGTCGAGGTCACGGCGGGCCGCGGCCCCCGCGCGGCTGCCGACCCGACGCACGCGTCGGCCCCGCAGGGCCCGGAAACGGCCGCGCCACTCACGCCTAGCACAGGAGCACAGCCATGACTCCAGATCAGGTCTCGGGCTTCTTCGATGCCGGCGAGAGCTTCGTCGAGGGCACCATCGCGGCCGCCCTCGTCCTGCTTTGGCTGCTCGTGGTGGCTCTGCAGCTGGCCCGCCCGTACATGCTCGTCAACCTGCGGAAGTTCACGCTCCGCCTCGGGGCGGACCTGTGGTGGATCGTCTACGTGGCCGTCCTGAACCTGGTGCTCATCAACGTCTTCCTGGGCAGCTTCATCTTCTTCTACCCGGACGTGGTGAGCGGCCGCGACCTTCCCATCACCGGCGGCCTGGCGGCCGTGTGCGCCTTCGGCGCGCTGATGGCGAAGCTGATGCGCGGCGACGGCGACCTGACCAGCCAGCGGGTCCAGACGTTGCTCATCGGGCTCGGGGCGGTCCTCTACCTGGGCCCGTACATCCTCGGCGTGCAGCTGACGGACGTGACCGGCCAGCACGTCGAGCAGCTGGCCAACTTCTTCACCAGCTCGCGCAACCCGGACCTTGCCCTGCCCCTCTGCTACCTGTCGGCGGCCCTTGCGGGCATCATGGCGCTGGTGGCGGTCGTCTACAACTGGCGCGAGGCCGCCACCCGCCGCCCGCGCCCCACCGACGCGTAGGAGGTCACCATGAGCGCCGAGGACTTCACGACCGCCCTGGTCACCAACGGCCAGGCATGGATGGTCCTGTCACTGGCCGCCGTGCTGCCGATCCTCTGGGCCTTCGCCATGATCATGCATTTCGGCCGGCCGTACGTGCTGCGGTTCCTGGGCACCCTGACCCTGCGCTTCGGCGGTGACGTGTGGTGGCTGTCCTACGTGCTCATCCGCGATGGGCTGCTGGTGATCACGTTCGCTCTCAGCGTCCTCTTCCTGTTCCCCAACCTCTACATCGGACTCGGGCTGCCGCTCACCGCGCCGCTCGCCACGGTGGTGCTGATGTGGGCGCTCGTGCTCAAGTACCTGCGCGACTCGGACGATGACCCACGTGCCTTCCAGGGCGTGAGCCTCCTGCTGGTGATCGCGTCGGTGCTCTACATCGTCCCCCAGATCTACGGCCTGGAAGCCGCCGACCAGGTCGACCGCCTGGCCCAGTGGGGGCTCGATGGCATCCCCGGTGCGCTCGTCTCACGCGGCGACGCCGGCCTCAACCCGCTGGCCTGGCCGATCCTCTGGCTGAGCCTCGGCCTGGTGGTGCTGACCGGCGGGGCGCTGTTCCTGCGGTACCTGGTCCGCCTGGGGCGCTCCGACGAGCCCGCGGAGGCCGCCGAGCCACAGGCCGCCTAGGCCGGATCGGGCGCGCTCCCTACGGGGCCGACGGGGCGGCCGTCGACGAGCCGCCGCCCGGTCCGTAGCCGGTGAGCTCGACGTAGGCCTGGCCGCCGAGCGGCGAGCCGGCACGCGTCGCGCTGACGACCTGGGAACCCTCCCAGTAGACGACGCCGGTCGTGGCACGGGTGTCGAGCTCCTGGTCGGCGACGGTGGGCCTGAGCGTCACCATGAGCCCTGCGCCAGGCACCTCGAGCCGCCAGCCGGCCGGGTAGCGCGTGCCCGTGCGCTGGCTGGTCCACGAGCCGAGCACGCTGACCGAGAAGGCGTCGCGGGCCAGGTGCTCGCTCGTCCCATCGGGCCGCACGTACGTGCCGTACACCAGCGGGTACGTGCCGTCACGATCGCGCACCAGGGAGAGGGTCAGGTCCGAGCCGTCGTCCAGGTTCACCGCGAACCAGTCCCAGCCTCCGCCGCCGACGGCGATGAAGTCGCCCCACTGGTGGTCGAACCAGGCCTCGCCGCTGACCTGCAGCGTACGGCTCCCCAGCGACAGCTCCCCGCTGGCCGAGAGGCGGGTGCGCGAGTAGTAGTAGGAGCCGCCGGCCACCCCGAAGTCGATCCAGCCGTCGCCGTCGTGGAGGATCGCCGGCTTGCGTGCGTCCAGCGTCAGGCGCAGCCCGAGGCCGCCGAGGGCCCCGGCCACGGCCGCCTCCGGGGGGGAGAGGCTGGCTGCGAGCTGGTCATGCCCGTCACCTCCGCGCATGACCCAGGGCGTGCTCGAGGCCGCTGCGGGCGGCCCGCCGCCGACGGCGAAGGCGAAAGCATCGGGACCGCTCGAGAGTGTCGCCCGCACGTCCACCTGCGGTCCGACCTCACTGCGCTGCGCGTAGTAGAAGGTCTGGCCGCGCTCGTCGGTCACGGCCAGGTGGGAGGCCCAGCTGACCGGGAAGTCGCCGCGCTGGGCACGGAACACCACGAACTCGAAGCCGTAGCGCGACCCGTCAGCGGCCTGCAGGTGGCCGGTGTAGTACCACCACTCGGTCAGTCGCTGGTGCGGCGCGTCGTCGGCAGGCAGCTGCACCGGCTGCGGGTCGGGCGCGCCGGCGGGCGGGGAGGCGGTCGTCGCGGGTGACGGCCGCGAGACCGGCGGGTTGGCCAGGACGGCGCCACCGGGTGAGCAGGCCGCCAGCACCAGCGCCGCAAGCAGAACGAGCACGGCGACCTGCGCGAGCGTGGCCCCTTCGACGACGGGCAGGCGCGCCGCGACCCATCGCTCGAGCCGCTTGGGCAGCCACCAGTTCCAGTCGCCCAGCAGGCGCATGGTGGCCGGCACGAGCAGCGCGCGGACGACCGTCGCGTCGAGCGCCACGGCGATGGCCATGCCCAGGCCGAGGGCCTTGATGAGGACGATCTCGGCGAAGGCGAAGGAGCCCGCCACGATGACCACGATGAGGGCGGCGCTGGTGACGATGCGCCCGCTCCGCTCCAGGCCGCGCGCCACCGCCAGCTGGTTGTCGCCGGTCCGGTCGTAGACCTCCTTCATGCGGCTGAGCAGGAAGACCTCGTAGTCCATGGACAGCCCGAAGAGGACGCAGAACAGGATGATCGGCTGCGAGGTCTCCACGAAACCCAGTGGCTGGAAGCCGAGCAGCGCCGAAAGGTTGCCGTCCTGGAAGATCCAGACCAGCGCACCGAAGCTCGCCAGGATCGAAAGGCTGTTCATGACCAGCGCCTTGAGCGGCAGCACGACCGAGCGCAGCAGCACGAACAGCACCAGGTAGGTAGAGAGGAAGATGAAGGCGGCCGTGCGCGGGAAGTCCGCACTCATGCGCTCCACGACGTCCTTCACCTCGGCAGCGCCCCCGGCCACCTGGATGGCCAGGCCAGGCGGCGGGGCGAGCGCGGAGCCCGGATCGCGCAGGTCGGCGACCAGGTCGATGGCCGCCTGCGCGTTGGGGCCGAACGGCGTGGTGAGGGTGAAGGTGGTCAGGTCGCCCTTCGTGGTCGCCGCGAGCGCCGTGGCCGCGAGGCGGTCGGGCGGGCCGCCGGGCGCGCCGTACAGCAGCTGGTACTGCGCCCGGGTCAGGCGCGGGTCGAGGTCGACGATGCCGTCCACGCGCCGCACGCGGGGGTCGGCGGCGAGGCGGCGCGAGTAGTCGTACAGCTCGCCCACCACGGCCGGATCGGTGATCGGGGCGTCTGCCCGGATCGCCAGCACGAGCGGCGCGAACTCGCCCTCGCCGAAGTCCGTCGCCAGGAGCTCGTAGGCCTCGCGAGAGCCGACGTGCGTGGGCAGGATCGTGGCGTCCGGGGCGTTGAAGCGGACGTGCAGGAAGGGCAGGCCCAGGAGCACCAGCAGCCCCAGGGTCGGCACGAAGACCCGCCAGGGGCGGCGCATGACCCACCACGCGAGTCGGGCCCAGCGGCCCTCGCCCTCGGCGGCTGGGGCGCTGCGGCGCCGGATGGCCAGGCTCCCCACGCGCGGGCCCAGCACGGCCAGCACGGCCGGCAGCAGCGACAGCGCCGAGGTGACCGCGAGCCCGACGACGATCGCGCCCGCGATGCCGACCGAGCGCAGGATCATGAACTCGAAGAGCACCAGGCCGATGAGGCCGAGCAGCACCGTCAGGCCGCTGAAGAAGACCGCCCGGCCGGCCGTGGCCACGGTCACGGCCACCACCTCGTCGACCACGGCCTGATCGGGCCTGCCGTCGGCGCGCCGCCCGCCGCCGCGCCGCTCGAGCTCCTCCCGGAAGCGGCTGGTCAGCAGCAGCGAGTAGTCCACGCCGAGGCCGAGACCGAGCAGGGTGGCCAGGTTCAGCACGAAGATGCTCATCGGGATGAGGCTGGCGAGCAGGAAGATGGCCGCCAGCGCCACGATCACCGCGCTGCCGCCCACGACGAGCGGCACCCCCGCCGCGATCACGGTGCCGAAGACCAGCAGCAGGGCCACCGCGGCCAGCGGCAGGCTCACCAGCTCGGCGCGCCGCAGGTCGGTCTCGGAAACGGTCTGGATGTCCCCGTAGAAGGCCGGCCCACCGCCCAGCAGCAGGCGCAGCCCCGGCTGTGGATGGAGCGCCGCCTGGATCGGCGCCACCGCCTCCGGCGAATCGTCCGGGGAGAGGTCAAGGAAGACGACCTCGTAGACGACCCGGCCGTCCTGGCTCACCTGCCGCGGATGGAGCTGGTGGTCCTGGACCGAGACGACATGCGGGACGGTGGCCACATCGGCCAGCGCGGCACCGACGGCCCGCTCGAAGGCCGTTTGGCCCGCCCGGGCGTCCGTCTCGCTCTCGGCCACGATCACCAGCGCCGACGGCGGCAGCCCCAGCTCGGCCAGCGTCGCCCGAGCCTGCGAGGCGGGCAGGTCGGGCAGCGTGAAGCCGCCGGCCTGGAGCGCCGAGCCGGCCTGGGGCGCCAGGGGCAGGGCGACCAGGAGCAGCGCCGCCCACGCGCCGATGACCCACCAGCGCCGCCGGGCCACCGCGGCGCCGAGGCGTTGGAAGCGCGACGGCGCGGTCGCGAGGCCGTCCACGATCAGACCGCCGCCTCGCGTACCTCCACGCGGCAGCTCACGCGAGCCACGCCGCGGATCGTGGCCAGCACCGAGCAGTAGCGCGTCTCGCTGAGGGCCACGGCCCGCTCGACCTTGCGCGGATCGAGGCCGCGGCCCGCCGCCTCGAAGACCAGCTCGACGTCCTCGAACTCGTGGGGCGGACCCCCGCCCTGGCGGCCGCGGACCGAGACCGACAGCGCGGACAGCTGCTGGCGCTGCTTGCGCAGGATCTCGACGACGTCCCAAGCGGCGCACGAGCCCGCGGCCGCGAGCAGCAGGTCCGCCGGC
>DATHCS010000182.1:0-3941 GCA_035319405.1 Candidatus Dormiibacterota bacterium
CGGCGGCGCTCCGCCGCCCTCGTGCGCCGCTCCGCCGCCCTCGTGCGCCGCGGGCAGGGGCACCACCGAGCCGTCCGGGGCGGGCAACGGCGCCCTGGCGGCCTCGTCGAGCGCGATGAACACGGCCGACTCGCCCAGCTCCGCCAGCAGGCCCGTCACCCGTAGCCGATCGCGCACGGAACCGCGCACCTGGGCCAGGCGCAGGAGGGTGCCGCGCCGACGAAGCGCGGCCAGCAGGTCGCGGAGGGCATCCACGGTCGTGATGTCGAGGTCCGCCGTCGCGGAGAGGTCGAGGATCACGACGCGCGGCGGATCCGTCGCCGCCTCCACGAGGGCGAGGATCTGGTCCTTGGCGACGGTCACGTTGAGGAAGTAGAGCGGCACGTCGGGACGGACGATGAGCAGGCCGGGCAGTGGTCGCGCGTCGTGCCGCTCCAGGTCGCCGAAGACGTGCTCCGCGCCGCGTAGTCGCCCGAGCACCGCGATGTAGGGCCGGCTGGCCTGGAACAGGATCACCAGCAGCGACAGCGTCACGGCGATGACCATGCCGGCCAAGGCCGAGGTGAGGATCACGCCCACCAGCGCGGCGACCGCCAGGATGAAGTCGACCGGCCGGGTATCGAGGTAGCGGCGCATCTCCGACAGGTCGATGAGGCTCAGCACGGCCGCGATCACGACCGCCCCGAGGACCGCACTGGGCAGGTCCTTGAAGAGCGGCGCCAGCAGGATGGCCGTGGCCAGCATGAGCGCAGAGGTGAGCAGCGAGGAGACCTGCGTCCGGGTGCCCGCCGCTTCCCCCGCCGCGGACTGCGACAGGCTGGCGTCGACGGCGAAGCCGCCGAACAGTCCGGCGCCGAGGTTGGCCGCGCCGAGCGCCACGAGTTCCTGGTCGGCGTCGAGCTCGTAGGCGTGGCGCGCGGCGAAGGCGCGGCCGGCTCCCAGCGACTCGGCGAGGGCCAGGAAGACCATGCCGCCCGCACCTGCTGCGAGCAGCGCGTAGTCGGACAGCGAGACGCTGGGCAGGCCGGGCAGCGGCACGCCGGTGCCCACGGCTCCCACCACGGCCACGCCGTGCTCGGCCAGGTCGAGGACCGTGGAGGCGACGATCCCCAGCGCCAGCACCAGCAGCGGCCCGGGGAAGCGGGGCACCAGCAGCCGCAGCACGAGGATGCCGGCCAGCGACGTCGCCCCGACGGCCAGCGTCCAGGGGTTCGTCTGGGGCAGCGCGTGGAGCAGGGCGTCCAGCTGGGCGAAGACGTCGCCCGAGGCCGAGGGCACGCCGAACAGCTTGGGCAACTGGCCGACGATGATGGTCAGGGCCAGCCCGATGACGAAGCCGGTCACCACCGACTTCGCCATGAACTGGGCCAGGAAGCCCAGCCGCAGCAGGCCCGCCGTCAGCAGGAGGCCGCCCACCACGAGCGCGAGCGCCGCCGTCAGCGTCAGGTAGCGCGAGGGGTCGCCGAGGGCGATCGGCGCCACGACGGCGGCGGACATGATGGCCATCGTCGAGCTCGTGGTGACCTTGAGGTGGCGGCTCGTGCCGAGGACCGCGTAGGCGGCCAGCGCCGCGAAAGCGGTCACGAGACCCGTCTCGGGTGGCATGCCCGCCAGGCCCGCGTAGGCCAGCGCCACGGGCACCATGACGCCCCACGATGTCAGCCCAGCCACGATGTCGGCTCGCAGCCAGTCGCGCGGGTAGGCCGGCAACCACGTCGCGATCGGGACGTAGCGCCGGATCAGCTCCCGTCCCAGCCGGGTCACCTGCGCGGCCAGGTCGGGCGGCGCGCTCGGCTCCGGAGCGGAGCTCGCGGGCCGGGCTCGGTCGCGCTCGGGCGTCGCCTCGGGGTCCGACATCGGGCCTTGGCCTCCAACGCGCCCCGGCCCTTGGGCTGGTGGCCGGCGCTGCGAGTCTAGCGGCGCGGGTCGGTCGGTACCCAGAGCAGGCGCGCCTTGGGAGCCGGTTCGGGCCGTCCCTCGAGCTCGGCTAGCGCGCCGTGGTCAGCCACGCGGCGGCCGTACCAGGCCGCGAGCGGCCCGGCCGAAAGGCCGTGCAGCACGACCGAGAGCAGGATCGTCCAGGCCACGGTAGCCGCCACGACCTCCGTGGGCAGCAGGGACGCGCGCATCGCCTCGAGGCCCAGGATGGCGAACACGATGGAGGCCAGGCCGCGCGGGCCGAACCAGCCCACGAACAGCACCGTGTCGCGCCGCAGGCCGCTGCCGAGCAGGGCGAGCGCCACCGGCACCATGCGCACCGCGGTCAGGCTGAGCAGCGCGTAGAGGATGGGCCGCGCGTCGGGCGCTGCGCCGATGAAGGTCACGAACGCCGCCCCGGCGGCGATCCAGACGACGATCGAGAGCAGCGATCCGGCCGCCTCGCTGAAGACCTCTGCGCCCTCCTCGCGGTGGCGACTGGAGGTCCCGAACGCGAGGCCGGCCACGAAGGCCGCGATGAAGCCGTTGCCGCCCAGGGCGATCGAGCCGAGGTATGCGCCCAGGGCGAGCGCGAGCACGGCCAGCTGGCGCGATGGTCGCGACGTCCAGGCAGCCCGTTCCGCGGCGACCAGCAGGGTCCCACCGAGCACGCCGACGACGACGCCCGCGACGGCCCCGACCAGGCCTTCCCGCACCGCCGAGACGAGCCAGTCGGCATGCCCGGCGCCCTCGCTCCCGATCAAGGCCACCGCGAGCACGACGAAGGGGGTGGCCAGCCCGTCGTTGAGGCCGCTCTCGGCGTTGAGCAGCTGGCGGATGCGCACCGGCACGCGGGAATCGGCCACGACGGCCTGGCCAAGCGCCGCATCCGTTGGCGCCAGCGACGCACCGAGCAGCAGCAGGACCCCGATGGGCAGCTCGGGAAAGAGGGCCGCCGCGAGCAGCGAACCAGCGGCAATGCTGAGGAGGGTGCCGACAGCCAGCAGGCGCAGCACCAGTCCCGCTTCCTGGCGCAGGCCGCGCAGGTCGAGCGTCGAGGCGTCGGTGAAGAGCACCAGGGCCAGGGTCACCTCGGCCAGCAGTCGAACGGCCTCGGCCTCCAGCTCCGGCAACCGGTCGGGCAAGGCGACCTGGGCCAGCGCACCGACGACCACGAAGACGAGGGCGGGCCCGATCGAGAGGCGATTGAGGCGGCCCGCCGCGAGGGCGTAGGCCACGACGACGAAGGCCAGCAGCGCGGCGAGGGCTTCCAGGGCCGGCTCCCGTCCCTACTCGTTGACCGGGATCGTCCCCTCGGGTAGCTCAAGCACCACGCGGCCCCGATCGAGGGTCACAGGGTACATGGCCAGCGGCAGCTCCGCGGGCGGATCGAGCGCCTCGCCGCTGAACAGGTCGAAGCGCGAGAGGTGCAGCGCACAGGTCAGCGAGTCGCCCGTCAGGAAGCCCTTGTCGAGCTCGAAGTACTCGTGCGAGCAGATCCCCTGGTAGGCCCGCACGACCCCCTCGAGGTTGACGAGCAGGATGTCCGTGGCATCGACCTGCACCAGCTTGAGGGTGCCCGGCGGCACGTCGTCAAGCGCCGCCACGTCGACGCGGCGGGTCACGCCGCGCTGGCCCGCTCGCGGCCCCCGTGCCACTTGTGGTCGAGCAGCTCGCGCAGGCGGTCCTGCGCCTCGGGCAGGGGGATGCGGGCCACGACCGGCTCGAGGAAGCCGAGCACCACGAACTTGCGCGCCAGGTCGGGCGGCAGCCCGCGGCTCTCGAGGTAGAAGAGCTGCGCCTCGTCGATCGGACCGACGGAGCTGGAGTGGCTGGCCCGGCGCACGTCGGGCTGGTCGATCTCGAGCGACGGGATGGCCACCGAGCGCGCCTTGCGGTCGAGCAGCATGGCGAACTCACCGAGGAAGCTGTCGGTGCCCACGGCCGGCCGCTGGATCTCGATGAGGCCCTTGAAGAAGCCGCGCGCGCGGTCCTGGAAGACCCCCTTGCTGAGCAGGTCGCCG
>DATHCS010000183.1:0-14324 GCA_035319405.1 Candidatus Dormiibacterota bacterium
CCCTTCGGGTACACTCCCGCGCGGCGGACGGGCCGCCCGCGCCCCGGAGCCGCCCACAGGGAGACGCAGCCCGACCGTGATCCACCCCTCAGCTGACGTCGCGCCGACGGCCCGCCTCGGCGCGCGGACCAAGGTCTGGAACCGTGCCCAGGTGCGCGAGGGCGCCACGATCGGCGCCGACTGCATCATCGGCAAGGACGCCTACATCGACGCCGACGTGCAGATCGGCGACAAGGTCAAGGTCCAGAACGCGGCGCTCGTCTATCACGGCGTGACGGTCGAGAGCGGCGTCTTCATCGGGCCCGGCGCGATCCTGACCAACGACCGCTATCCCCGCTCGATCACCCCATCCGGGGAGCTCGCCGCGGCCGACGACTGGCAGGTCAGCACGAGCACGCTGCGCTACGGCTGCTCGATCGGCGCAGGCGCGGTCGTCGTGGCGGGCAGCGACGTCGGCCGGTTCGGCATGGTCGGGGCCGGCGCGGTCGTGACCCGCAGCGTGCCCGACCATGCGCTCGTGGCCGGCAACCCGGCGCGTCGCCTCGGCTGGGTGTGCGCCTGCGGCCACCGTCTCGAGGACCCGACGCGCCACGTGGTGGGCGGCGACTTCGTCGGCCTGGCCGCCTGCCCGGACGACGGACGGCGTTACCGCATCACGGGCGATACCTGCCTGGAGCAGCCAGCGGAGGTCACGGCATGATCCCCATCTCCAAGCCCGACCTGGGTGCCGCCGAAGAGCAGGCGGTCCTCGACGTCCTGCGTTCCGGGATGCTGGCCATGGGCCGCCGCACGCAGGAGTTCGAGGAGGCATGGGCCGCCTACTGCGGCGTGCGCCACGCGATCTTCATGGCCAACGGCACGCTGGCCATGGAGGCCGTCCTGCGGGGCCTGGGGATCGGGCCCGGCGACGAGGTGGTCACGGTCAGCTTCAGCTTCAACGCCACCGTCAGCGTGATCCTGCAGGTGGGGGCACGGCCCGTGCTGGTGGACATCCGCGAGGCCGACTTCACGATCGACCCGGACCAGGTCGAGGCCGCCATCACGCCGCGCACCCGGGCCATCATGCCCGTGCACCTGTACGGGTTGATGGCCGACATGGCGCCGCTGCTGGAGATCGCCCAGCGCCACGGCCTGACCCTCATCGAGGACGCCGCCCAGGCCCACGGCGCGACCTATCGCGGTCGCCGGGCCGGCCAGTTCGGCCCTGCCATGTTCAGCCTCTACGCGACCAAGAACCTGATGACCGGTGAGGGCGGCTTCGCCACCACCGACGATGACGCCCTGGCCGATCGCATCCGGCTCTACCGCAACCACGGCATGCGGCAGCGCTACTACCACGAGTCGCTGGGCACGAACTTCAAGCCCACCGATATCGCCGCGGCCCTGGGGATGGCCCAGCTCGGCCGTCTCGACGAGCGCACGGCGCAGCGGCAGCGCAACGCCGCACGCCTGACGGCAGGGCTGCACGGGTACCTGACGCCCCAGGTGCCCGAGGGGCGCGAGCACGTCTGGCACCAGTACACGATGCGCTTCCCGGGCGAGCGCCAGCGGGTGATCGACGGTCTCGCCGAACGAGGGATCGGCAGCCTGATCTACTACCCCGTGCCGATCCACCGGCAGGCGTACCTGCAGGCCTACCTGCCGGGCGCGGCCGACCTCTTGCTGCCCGTGACCACGCGCCTCAGTGACGAGGTCCTCTCCATCCCCGTGCGTCCGAACCTGACCGACGAGGAGCTGGAGGCGGTCATCGCCGCCGTGCGCGAGGTGGCCACGCCGGTCCGCGCCGGGAGTGCCGCGTGACGCCTGCCCGCCTTGGGGTCGGCCTGGCCGGCCTCGGCACCATGGGGCGCAACCACCTGCGCAACCTCGTGGCGCGCGAGGACGTGACGCTGGTGGCCGTGGCCGACCCTCTCCCGGTGGCGCAACAGGCCGCGCTGCAGCACGCGCCCGGCGCGCGGGCCTTCGCGGACCCCTTCACGCTGCTCGCCGAGGAGCGCCTCGACGCGCTCATCGTGGCGACACCCACCACGGCCCACCACGATCTCGCGCTGGCCGCCATCGAGCGGGGCGTGCCGGTGCTGATCGAGAAGCCTCTGGCGCGAACGGTGGAGGAAGGGCTGCAGCTGGTGCGGGCCGCGGAGCGCGCCGGCGTGCTGCTCCAGGTGGGGCACATCGAGCGCTTCAACCCCGCCGTGGAGGAGCTGGGACGTCGCCTCGCCGGCGGAGCCCTCTCGCGCATCTTCAGCATCAAGACGGTGCGCGGCGGCCCGCTGCCCGAGCGCATCCGCGACGTGGGCGTCACGGTCGACCTGGCGACCCACGACGTCGACATCATCTGCCACCTCGCCGGCGAGCGGCCGATGCGTGCCTACGCCGAGCTGACCCAGCACGTGCACACCGACCACGAGGACCTCCTCTACGGCCTGCTGGCCTTCCCCGGCGGGGCGCTGGGCCAGCTCGACGTCAACTGGCTGACGCCGGAGAAGCAGCGCCGCATCACGGTGCTCGGCGAGGAGGGCATGTTCCAGGTCGACTACCTCTCGCAGGCGTTGACCTTCACCCGCGGCGCGCGCGAGCTGGCACCCACCTTCCTGGACGGGTACGCGCCCACCTTCGCCGGCGAGACCGTGCAGCTGCCCGTGCAGGCGGCCGAGCCCCTGCGGCGCGAGCTGGACGCGTTCTTCGGCGCCATCCGCGATGGCGGGCCGCCGGCCATCAGCGGCGCCGACGGCCTGTGGGCCGTCGCCCTCGCCCTGGCGCTGCTGCGCTCCGCGACGGAGCATCGACCGCTCGACATCACCCCCCTGGAGGTCTCCTGATGACGGCTCAGCCCAACCCTTCCCCGGACCGGCCCGCGCGCCTCGTGCAGCCCTGGCGAGGTGAGCCCGGCACGGTGGGCACGGTGGCTGTGGTGGGCATGGGCAAGATCGGGCTGCCGCTCGCGGCGCAGTACGCGGGCGCGGGCTGGCACGTGATCGGCGTGGATGTCCTGCCGGCGGTCGTCGAGACGCTCAACGCCGGACGGGTGCACTTCGCCGAGGAGCCGGGCCTCGCCGAGCGGATCGAGGCGGCCCACGCCGAGGGACGATTCGAGGCGACCCTCTCCCACGCTGACGCGGTGCGACGCGCCGACGTGGTGGTGCTCATCGTGCCGCTCATGCTCTCCGACGAGCAGACGCCCGACTACCGCATGATCGATCCCGCCACCGACGCGGTCGGGGCTGCGCTCCAGCCGGGCACGCTGGTGATCTTCGAGACCACGGTCCCCGTTGGCGACACGCGGCGGCGCTTCGGCCCCGCCCTCGAGCGGGCCAGCGGCTTGGCCATGGGTGACGCGCAGGCCGGCTTCCTGCTCGCCTTCAGCCCGGAGCGGGTCTACTCGGGGCGCATCTTCCGGGACCTCGCCACGTACCCCAAGCTGGTGGGCGGCACCGAGCGGGCCAGCGCCGAGCGCGCGGTGGCCTTCTACCGCAGCGTGCTGGCGGCCGAGGTCTGGGATCTCTCGTCGGCGGAGGCGGCCGAGTTCGCCAAGCTCGCGGAGACGACCTACCGTGACGTCAACATCGCCCTGGCCAACGAGTTCGCCCGTTTCGCCGAACGGATGGGGGTGGACATCCAGGAGGTCATCCGGGGCGCCAACAGTCAGCCCTTCTCGCACATCCACCAGCCCGGCATCGGGGTGGGCGGCCACTGCATCCCCGTCTACCCCCACTTCCTGATCAGCCGCGGGCCCGAGCTGGGCCTGCCCGAGCTCGCGCGACGCGTGAACGACGGCCAGGTGGGCCATGCCGTGGGCGAGCTGCAGCGCGAGCTGGGCGCGCTCGAAGGGTTGTCGGTGCTGGTCCTCGGGCTGACCTACCGCGAGGGCGTCAAGGAGCTGGCCTACACGCGCGCCCTGCCGCTGATCGAGCGGCTCCGCTTCCATGGCGCGGAGGTGTGGGCGTACGACCCGCTGCTGACGAACGAGGAGATCGAGCGCCTGGGTGTGCACGCCTGGACCTGGGGCCAGCGCCTCGGCGCCCAGGGCCTCGTCATCCAGACCGCCGACCCCCTCTTCCGGGCGCTGCCCTGGGAGTCGTTGCCGGAGCTGCGGGTCGCCTACGACGGACGCCAGGTCCTCCGTGGGGCCACCCACCCGGCCGGCGTGACGATCCTCGGCGTCGGTGTGCCCGCCTGGCGCCCCGAGCCCGAGGTGGCGGCCGCCGGAGGCTGAGCCGCGGGGGGATTCGGCCGCCTTGGGGTACCATACCGCCTCGCGCCCGGGCTCCCGGCGCCGCGCCGTCCGCCACGGCCGCCACCTCTCCCGCGCACAGGACCTCCATCCCCCATGACCATCCGCGCCAAGCCCGTGACCAAGAAGCGTCGTTCGGCCTGGGAGAGCGAACGCCGCCAGCAGACGATCGTGACGATCGGCTTCATCGCCATCATCGTCATCGCCGTGCTGATCCTCGCCGGCGCCGTGGGCGCCACCTACTACAACGCCCACCTCAAGCCGATCGCCAATGTGGACGGCACGACCATCAACCAGGATCAGTTCAACGACCGTGTCGCGGTCTTCAACTTCCGCTACCAGATTGCCGAGCAGCGCATCCGCGAGGCAGTGGCCGCGGGCACGCTCGAGAAGGACGTCGCGCAGCAGCAGCTCGACCAATTCACCTCAGCGCAGGACAACGTGCAGAGCCAGGCACTGCAGAGCCTCATCGACGAGACGCTCCTGCGCAAGCTCGCCGGGCCGCTGGGAGTGACGGTCACGCCCGCCGAGGTGGACCAGGAGCTGGCCGCCGACGCGGGCGCGCCCGCGCAGCGCCACGTGATCGTGATGACGTTCGAGCCGCAGACGGACGCCACCACCGGCCTGCCGAGCGACGCGCAGCGAACGGCCGCCCAGCAGAAGGCGGAGCAGGCAGTGGCCGCCATCAAGGCCGGCACCAGCTTCGCCGACGCAGCCAAGCAGTACGCCGCCGACTCCACGGGCGGGGAGGATTACGGCTTCATCTCGGCTGACGACAGCTCGGACGACCCGGCCATCGTGAAGGCCGCCTTCGCCCTGCCCGACAAGGGCACCACGGACGTCGTCGAAGGCCAGGATGGCTTCTACCGGGTCGCCGAGGTGACCGAGATCCGGCCTGCCACCAACGATCCCAACTTCCTCGATCAGCTGCGCCAGAACGCGTCCGAGTCGGCCTACCGCTCGGCGCTCGAGGGCAGCATCCTGCGGACCAAGGTGAGCCAGAAGCTCATCGATGAGCAGCTGAGCGGACCGGTGGACCAGGTCCACGCCTACGAGATCTTCCTCTCCACGAGCGATCCGACGGGCCAGGGCAGCGTGGCCGCCTCGTTGCAGGACGAGGTTCAGGTCTCCCACATCCTGTACTCGCCCAACGGCGACTCGCAGGCTGCGGCGACCCTCGATGCCAACGACCCGGCCTGGGCCGCCGCCAAGGCAAAGGCCGACAAGGCGGCCGCGGACCTGCGCGCGATCACCGACATCAGCAAGCGCGAGGCGGCCTTCGCGGCCTTGGCCAAGACCGACAGCAACGACACCGGCAGCGCCAGCAACGGCGGCGACCTGGGCTTCCAGCAGCGCTCGACGTTCGTGACCGAGTTCTCCGACGCCATCTTCGACGGCACCCACACCAAGGGCGAGATCATCGGGCCCGTCAAGACGCAGTACGGCTGGCACGTGATCATGTACGAGGCGCTGAAGGAGGCGCCCGCCAAGCGCATCAACACGATCTCCAACGAGGTGCGCCAACCGGGCGCGAGCTTCCAGGCCATCGCCAAGACCGAGTCGGAAGGCCTCGAGGCCGACCAGGGCGGCGACCTGGGCTGGTTCGCCAAGGGCCAGGCCACCGACTACCGCATCGAGCAGACCCTCTTCGGGCTCCAGCCGGGCGGCATCAGCCTCTCGCTGCTCCTGTCCGACGGCTACCACCTCTACAAGGTCGACTCGCGCGAGTCGCGGCCGGCCTATGGGGCGCAGGTGGCGCAGATCCGGGCCAACGCCTTCAACGACTGGTACAACCCCCAGAAGCAGGCGCTCCAGGACGCCGGCAAAATCACCACCGATCCCTCCGTGAGCGGCCTGCTCTCGACCAGCCAGTAGGTGGCCCCGTGATCGAGGGCCTGCTCGCGGAGGCGGAACGCCGCCACGGCCTCGCGGCCGGCGATGGCGTACAGGTCCTCGGTCCGGCCGCGCTCGCGGTGCGGCCGTTCGATCCGGGCTGGCCCCTGCTGCTGGTGCCCGAGACGGGCCAGGGGCGGGCCCTGGTCGACCTGGCCGCGGGTGCCTTCACGCCGAGCGTCCTGCCCGGCCGCGGGGCGCACGACCCGGACCCCCTGGCGCTGCTGCGGGCGCTGTACCCGGCGAGCCATCCCGTGTTCGGCCTGGCCGGCGCGGCGGACACGACCGTCGCGGCGCTCTCGCCCGGCGACCTCGGACGGCCGCTGCTGCTGCCCGCCCTGCGCGGTGAGGCCGACCTGGCCGGCCCCTACGGCCTGCCCTGGATCGTCGCCCGGCTGCGCGCGCCCGACGGCTGCCCATGGGATCGCCAGCAGGACCACCGCAGCCTGCGGAAGCACCTCCTGGAGGAGGCGTACGAGGTCTATGACGCGCTCGACGCGGGCTCCACGCCGGCCCTCGCCGAAGAGCTGGGTGACCTGCTGCTGCAGATCGTGCTGCACGCCCAGTACGGGGCGGAGGCGGGCGTCTTCGACCTGGCCGACGTGCAGGCGGCCATCGCCGCCAAGATCGTGCGCCGCCACCCCCACGTCTTCGGGGACGCCGAGGCCGCCTCGGTCGGGCAGGTCGTGCGCAACTGGGAGGCCATCAAGGCGACCGAGCGAGCCGCCCGGGCGGCCACGGACGATGGGGGTGGCGCGAAGGCCGGTGCCGTAGCGGACGGAGCGGAAGGGGAGGAGGCTGCGCCGAGCGGCATGCCGGCCGCCTTCGCCGGCCTCTCGCGCTCGCTGCCTGCGCTGGCCTACGCCCAGGAGATGCAGGAGCGGGCCGCGGCCCTCGGTTACGACTGGCCCGACATGGAGGGGGTCATCGACAAGATCGGCGAGGAGGCCGCGGAGCTCCTGGGGGCCGAGGGGCCTGAGGAGCGCCACGAGGAGTACGGCGACCTGCTGCTCGTGCTGGTCAACCTGGGGCGTAAGCTGGGCCTCGACGCGGAGGCCGCGTTGCGCGCGGCCAGCGCCAAGTTCGCCGCCCGCTTCGCGGCCGTCGAGCGCCTTGCCGCCGAGCGCGACGTGCAGCTGGCGAGCCTCTCGCTCGACGAGCTCGACGAGCTGTGGCAGGCGGCCAAGGAGGAGGGACGGGCATGAGCATCGGCTCCGGGCGCTTCCGCGCGGACGGCCGCAACCCGGCGCAGCTTCGGCCCGTGAGCATCACGCTCGGCGTGCAGAAGTGGGCCGAAGGCTCGTGCCTCATCAGGATGGGCGACACGCACGTCGTCTGCGCCGCGTCGGTCGAGGACCGCATCCCGCCGCACCTGCGGGGCAAGGGCACGGGCTGGGTCACCGGCGAGTACAGCATGCTGCCCCGCGCGACGTCGGAGCGCACCCAGCGCGAGGCCGTCAAGGGTTCGCTCGGTGGCCGCACCCACGAGATCCAGCGCCTCATCGGGCGCTCGCTGCGCGGGGTCGTCGACACGGCGAAGCTCGGCGAGCGGACGGTCACCATCGACTGCGACGTGCTGCAGGCCGATGGCGGCACGCGCACGGCGTCGATCACCGGCGGCTACGTCGCCCTCGCCCTGGCGCTGCGGGCCCGTGGCCTCGAGGCCGGCCTGACGGGCCACGTGGCGGCCGTGAGCGTGGGCATCATCGACGGCGTGGCCTGCCTCGACCTCGACTACTCGGAAGATTCGCGGGCCGAGGTCGATCTCAACGTGGTGGGCACCGACGCCGGGACGTACGTGGAGCTGCAGGGCACCGCGGAGGGGAAGCCGTTCGACCGCGCGGGCCTGGAGCAGCTGCTCGCCCTCGCCGACAGCGGCCTGCAGCGGCTCTTCGAGGCGCAGCGCGAGGTTCTCGCCCGGCGCGCCGCCTGAGCCCGGCCTGGATGCGTCGCATCGTCGTCGCGACGCATTCGGTCCACAAGCTGCGCGAGCTGCGCCAGCTGCTGCACCTGCTCGATACGAAGCTGGTCGACCTCGACGACCTCGGCATCGACGAGGAACCGCTCGAGGACGGCCCGACCTTCGAGGCCAATGCCCTCCTCAAGGCCCGTCGTTTCGTCACGCTGGCCGGCCTGCCGACGCTGGCGGACGACTCCGGGCTCGAGGTCGTCGCCCTCGACGGCGGTCCCGGCGTGCGCACCCGCCGCTACGCGGGGGAGCGGGCCACCGACGAGCAGAACAACGTCAAGCTGCTGGGGGCGCTGGCGGGGCTGCCGCCCGACGCCCGCCGGGCGCGCTACGTGTGCGTGCTGGCGTTCCTCGAGACGCCGGACGCGGAGCCGATCCTGGCGCGAGGCGAGTTCGATGGCTTCATCGCCACGAAGCCCAAAGGGCACGGCGGCTTCGGCTACGACCCCATCTTCGAGCCCGCTGGAGAGCCGCCGGGCGGTCGCACCGTCGGCCAGCTCAGCGCGGCGCAGAAGAACGCGATTTCCCACCGTGCACTGGCCGCACGCGCCATGGGGGAGCGACTGCGCGGGCTGGGGTACTAGCGAGCGCCCGCCGGCGGGGCCGTATCATCTGCCCGTCGGGGCGTGGCGCAGCGGCAGCGCACGTGCTTTGGGAGCACGAGGTTGCGGGTTCGAATCCCGCCGCCCCGACCACCCCGCGCCTAGGACCATCGGGCGGGGGGCGCGCGGCGGACGGACTGCTAGCATCGCCGCCGTGAATGGGCATGTGCGCCCGGCCGGCATGCCGGCTCGAGGCGCCCTGCTGGGGCTGCTCGGGCTGCTGAGCGCGACGTTGCTCGCGGCCTGCAGCGGGAGCGCGCCCACGGCCACGCCGCTGGCGCTCCCGACGGCCACCGCCGCTGCGCTCCAGCTGCCCGATCCGACGACCGCCGGCGACGTCTACTCGGCGATGCGCAAGCAGGGCCTGGGGATCGTCGCCACCAACGCCGTGGCGGGCAAGGAGCCGCTGACCCGGATCAACGCCACGTACGTCGGCCAGCCCCTCACCATCTTGGCCTACTCCTCGGACCTGGCTCGTGCCAAGTACTACGCCTTCCGGGATGGCACGAAGCCAGGTGCCGGTGCACCGACCTACGCCTATGCGGGGCTTAACGTAGTGGTGGAGTTCGGGCCCAAGACAGCGGGCAAGGTCCCGGCACCGCCGGACGCCTCGCTCGCCTCGTCGGCGACGGACCTGGCCACGGTCCTTGAAGGCCTCCTCGGCCCGCTCGACGAGCGTTCGCTGCAACGCTCCAGCAACGCCAAGCCCGCGCCGACGCCTTCGCCCGTCGAGGCCAGCCCGAGCGCGAGCTAGCGCCGCGGGGGCTGCTCAGAGCCCCCCGAGCTGGTACGTCTGCTTGACGATGCGCAGGTAGACGAAGGTCTCCGTGGCCTCTACGCCGGGCACCTGCCGCAACTGTTCGGCCAGGAAGCGCAGCAGGTCCTCGTTGTCGCGGCAGACCGTTTCCACCAGCAGGTCGAACGCGCCCGCCGTGACGACCACGTAGATCACCTCCGGCAGCTTCCCGATCGCCTCGGCCGCTGCCATCAGCTGGTCGCCCCGGCAGCGAACGCCGACCAGCGCCATCTGGTCGTAGCCGAGCTTGAGCGGATCGGTCACCCCCACGATCTGCAGGATGCCCCGTTCGATCAGCCGGTTGGTGCGTGCCCGCACCGCCGCTTCGCTCACCCCGAGGTCCGCCGCGATCTGCGTGTAGGGCCGCCGGCCGTCCTCCTGGAGGTTCTCGATGATGCGCTTGTCGAGCTCGGACACCTCATCCGCTGCGTGTGCGCCAGGGACGCGCCGGTTCTGCGTCACCCGGCGAGGCTAGCAGACCGGGGGTACCATCGGCGAGGACGTTCTGCCCTCAGCGGATCACTTCCAGCGAGGCTTCTGTTTCGGCGTGTCCCTCGATCAGCTGCGCGCGTTGCTCCTCATCGCCGTCACCGCCAACCTCGGCCTGTTCGTGCTGCTGGCCGCTCCGGCCCTGCTGGGACGGCGATCGCTGTTCGGGGCGGAGGATCCTGACCTGGGTGGCCCGCCGGAGCCGGCCGACATCGCGCTCGACATCGCCACTGCCGAGGGGGACGTCCCTCCCGAGCTGGCGGCGGGTCTGGCCGGCCCGACCTACGAGCGTGCCGTGCGCGTCGTGAGCTACGGCTTCCTGCTTGCCTCCGCCGCGGCCGTGGCGCTCAGCGGCGCATGGCCGGACACCGCGTCCGCGATCTACGTGCTGCTCGGCCTGGCCGCGCTGTTCGTGCTGGTCGTGCACGACATGCTCCCCTCGCGGGTCCTGGGAGCCGGGAAGTTCGTGCTCGAGGGCCTCGTGGCCATCGGCGTGGTGACGCTCCTGGTGGCACTCACCGGCGGCGCGGCCAGCCCCTTCGTGCTGGGCTACTTCCTCATCGCCGGCGGCGCCGCGCTCGTCGTCGACGCACGGGCCAACCTGCTGCTGGCGGCGGCCATCTCGATCGTCTACGTGGCCACGGTGGCCCTGCTGCCCGAGACGAGCCAGTTGCAGGCCGGCCAGGCCGCCGCGCTGGCGGTCGTGCTGGTCGCCTTCTGGCTCTTCTCCTACCTCGCCTCGGTCGTGGCCCGCGCCCAGCGCGCCACGCGCGACGCAGCGATCCGTCTCTCCCTGCACGATCCGCTGACGCGGCTCAACAACCGTTCCTACCTCTTCGCGGTCATGGAACGCGAGATCCAGCGCGCACGGCGCACGGGCCGTTCCTTCGGCCTGCTGCTGCTCGACCTCGACGGCCTCAAGCCCATCAACGACACCTTCGGCCACCCCATGGGCGATCGGGTCCTGCGGGCGGTCGGCGAGGCCATCCGCCACGGCATTCGCGGCATCGACACCGGCGCGCGCTACGGCGGCGACGAGTTCGTGGTGCTGCTGCCCGAGACCGACCTGGCCGGCGCCGTGACGGTGGCCGAGAAGCTGCGCGAGGCCATCGGGACCATCCGGGTGAGCTCCGATGAGCAGCAGGTGCGCGCCACGGTTTCCGTCGGCGTGGCCAGCTTCCCGGATGACGGCTCGACGCCCCAGGCGCTCCTGGAACGGGCCGACGCGGCGATGTTCGGCTCCAAGCGCGGCGGACGCGACCGCGTCAGCGCGGGTCCTGCGACGACCGGACCCGCACCCACGCCGGCCGTCGAAGCTGCACCGCGACCGGTGATGGACGCGCCGTCCCGGCCGCTGGTGGCGACGGTCGCGCCCGCCCCCGTGGCCGTGCTCCTTCCGGCGCCCGTGCCGGTCCAGGCGCGGGCCTACGACTGGGCGGCCCCGGGACGGGTCGGCGTCTCCGCGGCGCAGCCCATGCGTTTCGGCGGCACGCGAGCCGACAGCGTCCTGGCCGTGCTCTCGGACCGGTCCGCGGCGACCCGCCGCACCAGCACGGCGTCGAGCGCTGCACCCGCGGCGGCCGGTGCGCCGGGTGGCGCCGGCACGCGGGCCGTGACCAGCGTCGCCGCCCCGGCGGTGTCGGCCGCGCCGCGCGGCAAGGGCCGTGGCACGGCGGTGCGACCTCGCCAGCGGAGCGTCGACGACGCCAACCCGCGGGCGGCCGGCGGGCCACGCGGGGCGAGCGAGCCGGATCAGCCGGCCGGCACCTCCTCGCGGCGCCGAGGGCGCCGCTTCGAGATCGTGCCCCAGCACGACGACGCGCAGTTCGACCGCACCATGCGCCGGTTCATCGGCGAACCGTCGGCCCGCCCGACCGCGCATCCGCCGGCGCACCAGGAGCCCGGCCCCCCCGTCGACGAACGCTCCGCCTGAGGCGCTTCGGGCGCCCGGACCGACGGCAGGGCGGTGCCCGGGCGGGCGATGCGGCGATGCCACGATGCCGGTGTAGCATGACGGCCCATGGCCGCTGACCAGACCGACCGGGACCCGTCGCAGCCGGCGAGCGGGTTCGCCACCCGAGCCATCCGCGCGGCGAGCCGCCTGCCGCGGGTGACGCAGGCCGCCAGCGCGGTGCCGATCTACCAGTCCGTCACCTTCAGCGCCGAGGACAGCGCCGAGCTCGGGGCGATCCTCAACGGACGCGAGCCGGGGTATGCCTACTCGCGCCTGGGCCATCCGACGGGAGCGGCCATGGCCGCCGCGATCGCCGAGCTGGAGGGCGCCGAGGCGGGCCTCGCCTTCGACTCGGGCATGGGCGCCATCCACGGCACGCTCACCGCGTTGCTCTCCGCCGGCGACCACGTCGTCGCGACCCGGGCCGTCTACGGCAGCACCCGCACCCTGCTCGACCGCGTGCTGGCCCGCTTCGGGGTGGCCACGACCTTCATCGACGCGACCGCCGTTGCCGCGTTCGAGGCGGCCGTCACGCCGCGGACCCGCGTGCTCTACCTCGAGACGATCTCCAATCCCACGCTCGTGGTGGCCGACCTGGCCGAGCTCGCGAGCCGCGCCCGCGCCCACGGTCTGACCGTGGTCGTCGACAACACATTCGCCTCGCCCTACCTCTGCCGGCCGCTCGAGCTGGGGGCGGATCTCGTCATCGAGTCGTGCACCAAGTGGCTGGGCGGCCACTCCGACGTGCTCGCCGGCGCCGTCAGCGGGTCGCGCCAGCTGGTCGATCGGATCGCCGCCGGACAGGTCGACATGGGCGGCACGGTGGCCCCCTTCAGCGCGTTCCTGGTGCTGCGCGGCCTGACCACGCTGGCCGTGCGCATGGATCGCCACTCGGCCAGCGCCCTTGCCCTGGCGAGCTTCCTCTCGGCCAGCGCGGAGCCGCGCGCGGTCTACTACCCGGCCCTGCCCAGCCATCCGCAGGCCGCCGTGTCGCGGCGCCAGCTGCGAGCCGGAGGAGGGATGCTCGCCGTCGAGTTCGGGGCCCGCGAGGCGGCCACCGCGTTCATCGACGCCCTGCGCCTCCCGCAGCGCACCGCCTCGCTGGGCAGCGTCTTCACGATGGCCGTCCACCCGCCCTCGACGACGCACCGCCAGCTCGATGCCGCCGAGCTGCGCGAGGCGGGCATCGCGGAGGGGCTGGTGCGCATCTCGGTCGGCCTGGAGGACGCGGCCGACCTGCAGGCCGACCTGGCGAACGGTCTGGCGGCGGCCGCGCGCGTCGGCGTGCCCGCCTGAAACCGGGCGGAGCCGATCATCGCCAGCGTCACGCTGCGCCGGCCGGGAGCGGCGACCTACGGCGATCCGTTCACGCGCCTGGGTGCATCGGTCTGGGCCACCCTCAGCGACGTCCGCTTCGCGGTCCTGCAGATCATCCTGGTGGCCGTCGCCGGCGTCATCGGGGCGCTGCTGCGCCAGATCCCCTCGGCCGCACTCCACGATCCAACCGGCTACGCGGCGGCTCTGGCCGACCTGCACCAGCGGTACGACGGACTGTCGTTCCTGGGCCTCCAGGTCGGCCCGACCGTGGTCGACGTCTTCGATGCCCTGGGGTTCTTCCGCATCTTCAGCGCGCCGTGGTTCACGATGCTGCTCTCGCTCCTGGCGGTATCGATCGTGGTCTGCACGCTCGATCGCACGCCGCGCCTGTGGCACAGCGTGCGCGACATCCGCGTGCGGCAGCCCCTGCCCTTCTTCGATGTCGGGTTGCACCAGCGGGCGTTGCTCGCGGTTCCCTCGGACGAGACGGTCCTGACCGCCATGCGCAAGCGCCGCTTCGCCGTGCGCCAGGAGCGGGACGAGGCGGGGGTCGTCTACCTCTACGGGGACCGGAACCGCTACTTCCGCCTGGCTACCCTGCTGACGCACCTCGGGCTGATCCTCTTCCTCGCCGGTGCGGCGGTGACCGGAGCCTTCGGCTTCGAGACGGTGCTCTTCGTCGGCGAGGGTCAGACCGCGCCGGTCGAGCCGGTGGGCACACCGGGCAACCTCCTGGTGAAGAACCTCGGCTTCAGCGCGCCGCAGCGCCCTGACGGCTCCTTCGAGGACTTTCGCACCGACATCGCCGTCTACCGCGACGGCCAGCAGATCGCGCGCCAGGTCATCCGCGTCAACCAGCCGCTCACCGTCGACGGCTTCGTCTTCCACCAGAACACGTTCGGCCCGGCCGCCGAGCTGTCCATCACGGCCGGCGACGGGACCCTGGCCTGGCAGGGCCCGGTCATCCTTGACGGGCAGTTCCAGGGCCAGCCACAGGGCTTCCTGACCATTCCGGGCGCGCCGGTCGGGCTGATCACCGTGCTGGGCGAGGATGACGCCGGGGCGCCGCAGTT
>DATHCS010000184.1:0-5240 GCA_035319405.1 Candidatus Dormiibacterota bacterium
TGCTCGCGCAGCACCTCGAGCAGGCGAGCCTTGCGCTCGACGAGGGGTGCCTCGAGCAGCTACCGGCCGTCCAGCCAGAGCAGGTCGAAGACCTGGTAGGCCAGGGGGATCGCGCCCCGCTCGTCGCGCGTCGGACGGTGGCCGTCGGGATCCCGAGCCGCACCCACGCCGCGGACGCCGGTGCGGTCCTGCAGCAGGCTGAAGCTGGGCAGACCGTTCGCGTCCAGGGCAACCACCTCGCCGTCGACGATCGCCTCGTCGGCGGCGATCCAGGTCGCCGGCCCGGCGAGGTGGGGGAAGTAGCGCGCGGCGTCCTGGCCGTTGCGCGTCCACAGGCGGGGGCGCCCACGCCCGATGACGGTCTCCACCCGGTAGCCGTCCCACTTCAGCTCGAAGAGCCACTCGGGATCGGAGAACGGTCGCGCCCCGCCGGTCGCCAGCATGGGCGGCACGAACTCGGGCATGGGGGAGGGTGGCGCCATCGGCCCATCCTACGGCCGCCTATCCTGTCGCGCGGTGCCTACCCCATCTGCCGCACGACGGGCGTCGCTCCAGGCCGACCTGCTGGCCTGGTTCGAGCGCGACGGCCGTCGCTTCGACTTCCGCGGACCCCGCGACCCCTACGGCGTGCTGGTGGCCGAGGTGATCCTCCAGCAGACGCAGGCCAGTCGGGGTGAGCCCGCCTGGCGGGCCTTCCTGCAGCGCTTCCCGACGGTGCAGGAACTGGCCGAGGCGAGCCCCGCCGAGGTCCTTCGAGCGTGGGCCGGCCTGGGTTACAACCGCCGCGCCCTCAACCTGTGGCGGACGGCACGGCTCGTGGTGACAGAGCACGACGGCCGCTTTCCGTCCGGGATCGGGGAGCTGGAACGCCTCCCGGGGATCGGGCCGTACACCGCCCGGGCCGTGGCAGCCATCGCCTTCGGTGAGCCCGTGTCGGCCATCGACACCAACGTGCGGCGCGTGCTGGGGCGCGTGCTGCTCGGTCACGGGGCGCGCACCGACCCCGGCGGCGCACCCGCTCCGCGCCTCTTGCAGACGGCCGCCGACCGGCTGGTCCCCGAGGGGCGGGCGGCCGAGTGGACCGCCGCGCTGATGGACTGCGGTGCGCTCGTCTGCAGGCCCCGGGCGCCGCGCTGCGCGAGCTGCCCGCTGCAGCCGCATTGCGCCTTCGCTCGCGGCCCGCGACGGCCGACACCGGGTCCCTCGGCGCAGGCGACCCCGCACGGCAACGACGCCGCCGAGAGGCACTACCCGGCGTCCCGACGCTGGTTGCGGGGTCGCATCGTGGCGCGGCTGCGAGAGCTGCCCGAGGGCGATTGGCTCGAGCTCGCTGGCCCGCTCGGCGAGCACGACGCGGGCGCCGTGGCTGCCGCGGTGGCCAGTCTGGCCGGCGAGGGTCTGCTCGAGCGCGACGCGAAGGGCCGCATCCGGCTACCCCACTGAGCGGGCGCTACGATGGAGGCGATGCGCAGCCACGTCCCGACCGGACCCCGGTCCGGTGGGTCCGCCGCCACGAGCCACGATCGCCCCACCGACCTGCCCCAGCCGTCGCTGGCTGCGGAGGACCTCGAGTCCGTGCTGCCTGCGGACGACCCCTTCCTCGCGGCAGGCGGCTACGACCTCGTGGCGCTGGGGTCGCACTGGGCGGCCACGGCTGCTCGGCCGTCGATGACCGCCGAGGCGATGCGCGGCGCGGATGCGCGGGCACAGCGCCAGGGGATCAGCGGCAGGTGGCTGATGGAGCAGGCCGGCGCGGCGGTCGCCGCCGCCGCCCGGGCGCTCCTCGAGACGACCGGGCGTTCCGGCCACGGTCCAGTGCTCATCGTGGCCGGTCCGGGCAACAACGGCGGCGACGGCTTCGTCGCCGCGCGCCTCCTGGCGCGGGCCGGCCTGCGGGTGGTGGTCGCCCTGGTGGGCAGCGAGCCACGGCCGAGCACGCCCGACGCTCTGGCCAACTGGCAGCGCCTGGACGGCGAGGCGCTGGTGGAGCGAATCCACGCGGCGACACCCCATGCCGTGAACGTGTTGCTCAGCGGCCTCGAGCGGGCGTCGCTGGCCGTCGATGCGCTGCTCGGCACCGGCGTGGCAGGGCCCCTGCGTGAGCCGATCCGCAGCGCGGTGGACCTCGTCGCGAGGGCCCGCGCGGCCGGGGTCCCGGTGCTCGCCGTGGACACCCCGACCGCGGTCGATCTGACCAGCGGCGCGGCCTCCGACCCGGTCGTGCGTGCGGACGTCACGGTCACCTTCCACCGGCCCAAGACCGGCCTCCGCAGCGACCCGGGGCGGGCCCTCGCGGGGCGCGTGCTGGTGGCCCCCATCGGCATCCCGCCGGGCGCGGATCCGGCCTGAGCGTTCGCATGAGCGAAGTGCGCGGCGTGACCGGCGAGGGCGGCGACCTTGCCCAGCCCGAGGGGACGCAGCCGGCGCAGCCCGCGGGGTCGTCGCCGGCCTCGTCTGCGCCTGACCGGTCGCCCGTGGGCGCAGCGCCGGCCCGGCCCGTGCGCGACCGGCAGGTGCTCCTCCTGGCGGGCGTGGTCGTGGCGATCGTGCTGGGTGCGCAGGCCCTCGGGCTGCTGGTGCCCGGCTTCGAGCAGCTGCTGGCTCTGCAGCCGGTGATGGTGCTCGTCCTGATCGTGGTGACGGTGCTGGTCCTGGCGCAAGCCCTGCGCACCAGCCTGCGCCGCTAGCGTGGCCCCGCGGAGGGGTCCTCGCGGCGGGTGAGCTGGCGGAAGTCCGTGCGGCGCTCGGTGCCGGCCAGGAGTCGCCGGATGTTGTCCGAGTGGGCGACGTAGATGATGGCGGCCGAGACCACGGCGTAGAGCAGGGTCGGGGCGGCGGCGATCCCGGCCGCCACCAGCCCGGCGGTGATCAGCACGACCGACGCGGTGCCCAGCAGGGAACCCATCGAGACGTAGCCGGTGACGATCACGGCGCCGAAGAAGATCGGTGCCGCCAGCACGATCGCGAGCGGTGCGATGCCCAGCATGGCGCCGATGCCGGTGGCCACGCCGCGACCCCCGTGGAGGCGCAGGAAGATCGAGCGCCAGGCACCGCTGACGGCCGCGATGCCGACGAGCGCCAGGGCCAGGTCCCCGGCGCCGGCGACCGTGGCCAGCAGGACCGCCGCCAGGCCCTTGCCCAGGTCCAGCAGGCCGACCGTGACGCCCCGTACCGGGCCCATGGCCCGGATGGCGTTGGTGCCACCCGTGCGGCCGCTCCCGATGGCACGAGGATCCTGGCCGCCGGTCAGGCGGGCCACCAGCACGCCCATGGGGATCGATCCGATGAGGTACCCGGCCACGATGAGCAGCGCGTCGCGCAGCGGCTCCGGCACCATGGCCGCGAGTATAGGCACGGCCCTGCGCCCGGTTGCGGGTCCGGCCGGCCCAGCCGTACCATCCGCGGGTGAGCCTTCCCGTCGGCCGTTCCCGTCGCGGCAAGCGCGCCGTCCGAGCCGCCTGAGCCGTGGCCGTCGGTTCCTCCAACAGCTTCGACCTCGTCGTCCTGGGCGCCGGCACGGGGGGCTACGCGGCCGCCTTCCGCGCCGCACAGCTGGGCCTGCGCGTGGCGCTGGTGGACCGCTACAAGATCGGCGGCACCTGCCTCCACATCGGCTGCATCCCCACCAAGGCCATGCTCGAGACGGCCGACCTCTACGCCAAGGTCAGGAAGGCGGCCGACTACGGCCTTGCCGTCGAGGTCAACGGCGTCGACATGGCGGCCCTGGCCAAGCGTCGCGACGGGGTCGTGGAACGCCTCCACAAGGGCCTGCAGGGCCTCGTCAAGAAGCATCACGTCGAGTTCATCCGCGGCGTCGGGCGCGTCGTCGGCCACAGCAAGGTCGAGATCGCCCTGCTCAACGACGCGTTCGAGCCCGACGGCACGCGCAGCCTGGACGCAACGGACGTCATCCTCGCCACCGGCAGCCGCGTCAAGAGCCTGCCGGGCCTGGTGCCCGATGGACGCGCCATCGTCACCAGCGATGACATCCTGCGCAGCGAGCACCTGCCGGCGAGCCTCGCGGTCGTCGGCGCGGGCGCGGTGGGGGTCGAGTTTGCCAGCTTCTACGCCGACATGGGCACCAAGGTCACGCTGCTGGAGTACCTCCCTTCGCTGGTGCCGCTCGAGGATGCAGAGGTCGGCAAGGAGCTGGAGCGCAGCTTCAAGCGCCGGGGCATCGACGTCATCACCGGCGCGCGCTTCGATCCGGCGGCGGTGGAGGTGACCAAGGACGGCGTGTGCCTGATGGTCGGCCCGGAGGGCAAGGAACCCGCCGAGCTGCGGGCGGAGCAGCTGCTGGTGGCCACGGGGCGGGCCGCCAACGTGGAGGAGATCGGCCTGGAGACGACGCGCGCGACCACGGACAAGGGCGTGGTCCAGGTCGACCTGCGGTCGATGCGCACGGCGGAGCCGCATCTCTACGCCATCGGCGACATGGTCGGTGGGCTGTGGCTGGCGCACGTGGCTGCCCACGAGGGCCTCGCCGCCGTGGCGGCCGTCGCCAATCTCGAGCCTGAGCCGGTCGACTACCGGCGCATGCCGCGGGCCACCTACTCGCGCCCCCAGATCGCCTCGATCGGGCGCAGCGAGGCGGAATGCGAGCGCGAGGGCATCGCCTTCAAGACCGGCAAGTTCCCCTGGATCGCCAATGGCAAGGCGCTCATCGGCGGGGACTACGAGGGCTTCGTCAAGGTCATCGCGGACGCGGCCACCGATCAGGTCCTGGGGGTGCACATGATCGGTCCGCACGTGACCGACCTCATCTCGGAGGCCAGCGCGGCGATGCTGCTGGAGAGCACGGCCTGGGAGCTCGGCGCGGCGGTCCATCCGCACCCCACGCTCTCCGAGGCGCTCGGCGAGGCGGCGACGCTCGTCGACGGCTGGGCCATCAACATCTAGGCGCCGAGAGCAGCGGCCGCATGGCGACGACCAGGACGCGCGCACACGCAGGCTCCGCGGCACGTGACCTGGCGGCCGATGTCGGCCTGTCGCCCGACCAGCTGCGCGATATGTACCGCCTGGTGGCGCTCGCGCGCGCCACCGACGAACGGATGTGGATCCTCAACCGGGCGGGCAAGGTCCCCTTCGTCATCAGCGGCCAGGGACACGAGGGGGCCCAGGTCGGGCTCTGCTACGACCTGCGCAAGGGCCACGACTGGCTGGTGCCCTTCTACCGGTCGGTCGCCGCCTGCATCACCTTCGGCATGGGTGCCCGGGACATCCTGTCGGCGCAGTTCGCG
>DATHCS010000185.1:0-3189 GCA_035319405.1 Candidatus Dormiibacterota bacterium
CGGGCAGCTCGACGACGGGCCGCTGCTCGCCGCGCGCGACCCTTGCGGTGCGTTCCGTCGGTGCCACCTCGGACGACTCCGGCTCCACCCGCCCCGCCGGCCGGGCACCCCGGCGACGCTCGATCCGCGCTCGGCCGCCGCGTCGCACGGCGCGATCATGGGCGGCTCGCGCGATGCGCATGCCCACGATCAGACGACGACCTCGTCCGGCCAGGGGAACCAGCGCAGGGCCTCGAAGTCCGCGTCGACCGACGGTCGCGACGGCGGCGCCGGGGGCTCCGGTGGTGTGGCCAGCAGGCGGCGGGCCTCCTCGAGGGATGCGGCGAGGCTGATCTCGGGCTCGCGCCGGCGCGTCGTGGGATGGACCAGGCGACCCGCCTCGTAGCGCACGTCGTCGAGGCTGAACGGCGGTTCGGTGGGGACCGAGGCGTGGTGCCACAACCCGCTTGCCGGGTCGAAGCGGTAGTGCGGCAGGAGACGCCAGCCGTTCGTGGCGACCTGCTCGACGGCCTCGAGCAGGTAGCCGAAGACCTCCTCGGAGATGAAGTAGTTGAAGTTGATGCGCACCCAGCCCGGCTTGATGCCCTCACAGCCGCGCGTGATCTCCCTCTCGAACTCATGCGAGGTGTCGAGGTCGATCCCGAGCAGCCGATGGCCGTAGGGTCCGGCGCAGGAGCAGCCGCCACGGGCCTGGATGCCGTAGAGGTCGTTGAGCAGCGCCACCACGTAGTTGTGGTGCAGGTGGCGGCCCTCGTGTCGCACGACGAAGGAGACGATCGAGAGACGCTCCGCTTCGAGGTTGCCCAGGATCTCGATGCAGGGGTGCTCACGCCAGCGGGCGATGGCGTGCCGGATGAAGGCCGTCTCGCGCTCGCGGATGGCCGCCTCGCCGACGGCCCCCTTGAGCTGGAAGACGAGCCCTGCGCGGATCGACTCGACGATGGCCGGCGTGCCGCCCTCCTCCCGCTGCTCGATGTCATCGAGGTAGCGGTGCTCCGTGGGATTCACGTAGGCCACCGTGCCGCCGCCCGGCATCGTCGGGACGCGGTTGCGGAAGAGCTCGCGGCGAGCCACCAGCACGCCGGGCGTGCCGGGTCCGCCGATGAGCTTGTGGGGCGAGATGAACAGGGCGTCCTGGTAGGCCAGGCCGTCCGTCGGATCGGCCCCCGGCTCGCCCATCTCGAGGGCCAGGTAGGGCGCCGCGGCAGCCACATCCCAACAGGAGATCGCGCCGTGACGGTGCAGCAGGCTCGAGATGGCCCGCATGTCGCTGGTGATCCCGGTCACGTTGGAGGCGGCCGAGAAGCTGCCGATCCTGAGCGGTCGTTCGGCGTGCGCCAGGAGGGCCCGTTCCAGGCCGGCCTGGTCGACATGGCCGTCCGCGTCCTCGCCGATGACGACGACGTCGGCGATCGACTCACGCCACGGCAGCTCGTTGGAGTGGTGCTCGAACGGGCCGATGAAGACGACCGGCCGCTCGTGCGGTGGGATCCGCTCGAGCAGGCCATAGCGCGCGTCCAGGTCGGCTGGCAGGCGCAGGTTGAGCACGTCGATCAGCTTGTGGATGGCGGCGGTGGAGCCCGAGCCGCAGAAGATCACCGCGTGGGCATCGCTGCCGCCGACGGCGTCGCGGATGATCCGCCGGGCATCGGCGCGGAAGCGCGACGTCTGCCGACCGGTCCCCGACGACTCGGTGTGGGTGTTGGCGTAAAAGGGCAGCACCGCCTCGCGGATGTAGTCCTCGATGAAGCTCAGCGAGCGGCCCGACGCAGTGTAATCGGCGTACACCACGCGGCGCGGCCCGAACGGCCCTGGCACCACCTCGTCATCGCCGATGACCGACGCGCGGATGGCCTCGATGAGCGCGGCGGGATCATCCACGACCGCAGCGTACACTGCGGCGCATGACCAAGGCCGCCCCGGTCCCGGCCTGGGAGCGCCCGCTCAAAGGACGCCCGGGGAAGCCGCCCCGCGAGAGGCCTAGCCCGCGGCCGTCGACCCCGAGGCGGCCGGCTCAGCACCGCCGGTGATCTCGTCGGCGGTCGCCGCACGCTTCTCTGCGGCCTTGCGAGCGGCCTTGTCGCGCTTGCGATCGGCCTTCGAGGCCTTGCGCGCCGCCTTGGCCTGCTTCGCCTCGCGCTCCGCCTCGATGGGGTTGGCCGGCTGGCCCTTCGGCGCCTGGCCCTCCAGGTCGGCCTTGGCCGTCTGCAGCGCCTCCCGCGCCTCCTTGCTCACGCGCGGGTAGCGCGGGTCGATCTCGATGAGCGCCTCGGCGAGCACGCCGGCCGCGGCCACGCGGGCGAACGGCTTGTAGTCGGCCGGGATGACGTACCAGGGCGCCCATTCCGTGCTGGTGTGGGTGAGGACATCGCTGAAGGCCTTCTGGTAGTCGTCCCAATAGGCCCGCTCCCGGGCGTCGTTGGCCGAGAACTTCCAGTTCTTCTCGGGCTCGTCGATGCGGGACAGGAAGCGCCGACGCTGCTCCTCGCGAGAGAGGTTGAGGAAGATCTTCACGAAGCGGTAGCCCTGGTCGCTCAAGTAGCGCTCCCAATCGTTGATCTCACGGAAGCGGCGCTGCCAGATGCCGCGGCCGCGCGAGCGAGCGGGCAGTTTCTGCCCGGCCAGGATCTGCGGGTGTACCCGCACCACGAGGACCTCCTCGTAATGCGAGCGGTTGAAGATGCCGATGTGGCCACGCTCGGGCAGGCGGCGCTGGTAGCGCCACAGGTAGTCGTGGTCCAGCTCTTCGCTCGAGGGCGCCTTGAAGCTGCGCACCTCGACCCCCTGCGGGTTGACGCCGCTCATCACGTGGCGGATCGTGCCGTCCTTGCCGGCCGCGTCCATGGCCTGCAGGACGAGCACGACGCCCCACGTGTCCTGGGCGGCGAGGCGCGCCTGGTACTCCGCCAGCATCTCCACGCCCCGCGCCAGGATCTCCTTCGCCTGCTCCTTGGACGCGCGGCGAGACTGGAAGGCGGGATCGAAGTCGCGCGCCAGGTTGACGCGGCTGCCGGGCTTCACCCGGAAGGGCGCGATGAACTCGGCGATGCGCTTTGCCGTGATCTGGGGCTGTGGCATCTGACGATCCTTTCGACGGCCGCCTGGCTCAGGACGCCTCGGCCGGGGTGGTCGGGGCGGGACGGCGGGCGGGCACGTCCTCGGTGGTGCGGATGTGGAGCAGCTTCTTGA
>DATHCS010000186.1:0-2628 GCA_035319405.1 Candidatus Dormiibacterota bacterium
CTGGAGGTCAACGGCCTCGAGGGCGCGCCCGACGGCGAACCGGTACACCTGCAGCTGACGACCGGCGAGGTGGCCGCTTTCCGCCGTACGGCGGAGCGGCTCTTCGGGCAGCTCTTCCCCAGCGTCGAGTCGGCCACGCTCGTGGGGGCCGCATGACATTCGGCGCGACGGGGGCGCCACCCCGCCCGCGCGGCGCGCCGCAGGCCCGGCGCGACCGCACCTGGCAGCTGGGCCTGCTCATCGGCGCCGCGGCAGGGCTCACCGCGGGCTACCTCGGCCGGCGCGCGGAGCGCATCGCCCGCCAGGGCCTGATCGATTGGCCGCGCGTCGAGGCCCTCGCGGCACGCCGTCTGCGGCAGGCGCCTGGCGCGCTCTCGAGCGCCGAGCTGGCGACGAGCGAACCCGCCTACGCCACGGCCATGGGCCGCATCGTGCCGCTCCTCGAGGCGCGTCTCGGACAGCCGTTGCCGGGCGTCGTCGAGCGCCACGCGGTGGTGGATCGGGCCGGCTGGGCCGCCGCGAACGCGGCCACCTTCCGCTCGCTCATCGAGCGGCTCGAGGAGCCCTTCCTGCAGGAACTGCAGCGCGAGGGCGGCCCGCTGGCGAGCTTCGCCGCGCTCGGCAACCGCTACCTCGCCACGCAGCAGGTCGGCCTGCTGCTGGGCTACCTGGGCACGCGCGTGCTGGGCCAGTACGACGTGGCGCTGCTCTCCGCCGAGGCCGCTCCCGGCCGACTCCTCTTCGTCGAGGAGAACATCCGCCAGACGGCGGCCCTGCTGAACGTGCCGCTGGACGAGATGCGCCTGTGGATCGCCCTGCATGAGACGACGCACGCCTACGAATTCGAGGCCCACCCGTGGCTGCGGCCCTACCTCGCGGAACGGCTGGAGCGGCAGCTGAGCGCCTTCCTCGACGAGGCGCAGGCGTTCCGCGCCGAGGGCGTGGCTCGGGCGCTGCGCCGTTGGCGCGAGCCGGGAGCAGACGCGCTGTCTGCCTTCCTGACCCCAGAGCAGCGGCGGCTGCTGCGTGAGACGCAGGTCGTGATGAGCCTGCTGGAGGGCTTCAGCGACTGGGTCATGGATGAGGTGGGAGCGCGCATCCTGCCCGACGTGGCCACCATCCGTGCGAGGTTCGAGGCTCGCCGCCAGGCCCCGCGTCGAGGCCTCGACCGCTTCATCGCCCGCCTCACCGGGCTCGACCTCAAGCTCGAGCAGTACCGCCGCGGCGAGCGGTTCGTGGCGGGCGTGTATGCGCGCGGCGGGGAACGCGCGCTGCAGCAGCTCTGGTCGGGGCCAGGGGGGCTGCCAAGCGAGGCCGAGCTGGCCGACCCGGCCGCCTGGGTGCGCCGCGTGCTGGCCCCCACGGCCCTCCTCGAGGGTGGAGGCGATGGCTGAGGCGCCCGGTGCCCCGATCGACGAGGCGCGAAGCGGGCCGGGGCGTGGACCGAGCGGCGTGCCCACCGCGATCGGGCTCACGCCGATCCTCTCGGCGCGCTACGGGCAGGGCGAGCTCGAGCTGATCCGCGCAGCGGCGCCGGGGAGCCGCATCGTCACGATCTCGCTCGAGGGCCTGGCCGACGCCGACCTCGACGACGTGGAGGTGATCCTGCGCGGCCCGCTGCCGGCGGCGGTCTTCGATCGCCTCCTGGCCCGTTGCCCGAACCTGCGCTGGGTGCACTCGGCGACGGCGGGCGTCGAACGAGTCCTGACCCCGACGGCACGCGAGCGCGGACTCATCATCACGAACGCGCGCGGCGTCTTCAGCCGACCGATCGCGGAGTACGTCCTGCTGATGATCCTGGCGGTCGCGCGGCGGTTGCCACAGCTGCTGGAGCTGCAGCGCGAGCGCACCTGGCAGCCCCTTCCCGCTGTCGAGCTGCGCGACGTGACCGTGGGCATCGTAGGGCTCGGCTCGATCGGCCAGGCGGTGGCCTCGCTGGCGACCGCCTTCGGCTGCCGGATCATTGCCACGCGGCGCCACGTCGCGGGGACGCCGGCGGGTCCGCCGCGTGAGGAGATCGACGATCCCGCACACCCGCTGCCGGCAGCGCGGATCGAGCGGATCCTGCCGCCGGAACGGCTCCCGGAGCTGCTGGCCGAGAGCGACTTCGTGGTCCTGGCCCTGCCCCTCACCGCCACCACGACCGATCTCTTCGACGCGGCCACGCTCGGCCGCATGAAGCCCGGGTCGTGGCTCATCAACGTGGCCCGCGGCGGCCTGGTCGACGAGCGCGCGCTGGTGCGCGCGCTGCGCGATGGGCCGCTCGGCGGGGCCGTCCTGGACGCCTTCCGCGACGAGCCGCTGCCGGCGGATTCGCCGCTCTACGGGCTGCCCAACTGCCTCATCACGCCGCACACCTCGTGGTCGAGCGGGCGGGTCGTGCTGCGCAGCGTCGAGCTGTTCTGCGACAACCTGCGCCTCTACCGCGTCGGCCAACCGCTGCGCAACGTGGTGGATTCGACGCTGGGCTACTGACGCGATGCAGATCGCGATCGTGGGCCTGGCCGCGTCGGGCAAGACGACCGTCTTCAACACGCTGACGCGCGGGCACGCCGAGACGGGCGGTTACGGCGGCCTGGTGGTGAACGTGGGCGTGGTCAAGGTGCCTGACGATCGGCTGACCCGGCT
>DATHCS010000187.1:0-8696 GCA_035319405.1 Candidatus Dormiibacterota bacterium
GCCGCCCATCTGCAGGTCGACGCCCCGCTCCCGGTGCAGGTGCAGGAAGTCGGTCGCCTGGAGCGTCATGTAGCTGAACTCCGTGTAGCTCAGGCCGCCGGCCAGGCGGGACTGCACGGAATCCTTGGCCAGCATGTAGCCGAGCGTGAAGTGCTTGCCGACGTCCCGCAGGAAGCCCAGCAGGCTGTACGCACCCAGCCACTCCCGGTTGTCGACCATCTCCGCTCCGCTCGGGCCGGGGCCGAAGTCCAGGAAGCGCTCCAGCTGACCGCGCAGCGTGGCCACGTTGGCCGCCAGCGCGTCCTCGTCGAGGAGGTTCCGCTCGGCGCTCTGGCCCGAGGGATCCCCGATCATGCCGGTGCCGCCGCCCACCACGGCCACCGGCCGCCCGCCGCTGCGCTGCAGGTGCGTCAGCAGGAAGACCTGCACGAGATGACCCACGTGCAGCGACGGCCCTGATGGATCGAAGCCCACGTAGCCGCTGATCGGCCGAGCGGCCAGCCGCGCCGCCAGGCCCTCGGAAACCTCCGCGACCATGCCGCGCCAGCCGAGTTCGGCGAGCAGATCAGGCGTGGGATTCGTGGCTGGCACGGCGGAACGCGGCGACCTCCTCGCTCGTCACAACGAGTGCGCCCCGTCACGAACGGGGCCCTCGGCCACCCTATGGTAGAGTCCCGCCCGACATGAAGACCAGCCTCGCTCGGCGCCAGCAGCGCCGCCTCAATGGCGGCCGCCGGCGCGGCGGGAGTGCCGGCCGCAGCGCGGCCATCGCCTTCCCTCTCTTCCTCTTCGGGACCCTCGCGGCGCTCGCCCTGATCGGCTTCATCGGAGTCGTCGGCGCCTACGCCTACTACAGCCAGGGCCTCGACGATCCCAAGCAGCTCGAGCAGATCGCCTTCAACCAGGAGTCGGTCATCTACGACCGCACGGGCACGGTCGAGCTGGCCCGCTTCGGCACGGAACGACGCCAGGTGGCCACCTTCGCCGACCTCTCGCCGCAGGTCCTCGACGCCACGACCGCGGTCGAGGACAAGACCTTCTGGACCAACACCGGCTTCGATCCGGTGGGCATCCTCTCCGCTGCCATCGACACGCTGCGCGGCGATAGCCGCGGCGCTTCCACGATCACCCAGCAGCTGGTGCGCCAACGTCTGCTCGACCCCGCCCTCGTGCAGGATCCCAACCGCAAGGTCGAGCGCAAGGTCAAAGAGATCATCCAGTCGATCCGCCTGACCGAGGCCTTCCCGGGCGAGGACGGCAAACAACGAATCATCACCGCCTACCTCAACCAGAACTTCTACGGCAACAACAACTACGGCATCAAGGCGGCCGCGCTCAACTACTTCGGCGTCAGCGACCTGCACAAGCTGACCCTCGCCCAGGCCGCCATCCTGGCGGCCATCCCCCAGTCGCCCACGGCCTACGACCTCGTGCGCAACGCCGTGCAGCAGTCCGACGGCAAGCTCGTCGTGCCGGCCGACAGCGACATCGTGCAGCGGCGCAACTTCGTGCTCGACCTGATGGAACAGGGTCGCACCCCGATCAGCGGCAACACGTACTCGGCGGCCGACTTCGAGGCGGCCAAGCAGGAGCCGGTCGTGCTGGCGCCGCAGACCGTGCCCTCCTGGCGCGCGCCCCACTTCGTGTGGGCGGTGCGCGACGAGCTGACCGCGAAGCTCTGCGACCCGGGTGCCGAGACCTGCCCGCTGCTCGAGCAGGGCGGGCTGAAGATCATCACCACGCTGGACTGGCGCCTGCAGCAGATCGCCGAGAAGTGGACGAAGGCGGCGGCCATCCTGCCCCACGCCAAGGATCCCAAGGCCTACGCCAAGTCGATCGGCATCAGCTACCAGTCGTGGATGGCCAACCTGCGCAACAAGAACCTGCACAACGGCGCGATGGTCGCGATGGACTACCAGACGGGCGAGATCCTGGCCTACGTGGGCAGCGCCGACTACTACAGCAAGGCCGTCACCAAGCAGTTCCAGCCCCAGTTCGACGTGGCGGGTGACGGTTGGCGCCAGATCGGGTCCTCGTTCAAGCCCTTCAACTACGCCACGGGCATCAACGACCGCACCATGACCGCCGCCACCATGTTCATGGACGTGACCACCAACTTCGGCGGCAACTACATCCCCACCGACGCCGACAACCGCGAACGGGGCCCGGTGCGCCTGCGCGGCGCGCTGGAGTTCTCGCTCAACATCCCCGCCGTGAAGGCCCTCGCCTACAACGGGGTCAGCCACGTCTTCGACATGGCCAAGCAGTTCGGCCTGAAGTTCGAGACGGCCACGCCCTCGGCCGGGCTGTCGCTCACGCTGGGGACCCAGGAGGTCCACCCGGTGGACGTCGTGACGGGCTATTCGACGCTGGCCAACGGCGGCAAGTACCTCGGCCACACGACCATCGAACGGATCATCGGGCCCGACGGCAAGGACCTCGTCACGCCGTACGCCCCGCCCAGCGGGCGGCAGGTCGTCAGCCCTCAGGCGGCCTACATCATGACCGACATCCTGGCCGGCAACACCGACCCCAAGATCAACCCCTTCTGGGGCAAGTTCAAGGTCACCAACTCGGGCGGCTCACGACGCCCGGCAACGCTCAAGACGGGCACCAACAACGACGCCAAGGACCTCAACGCCTACGGCTACATCGCCGCGCCGAGCACGTCCGAACGAGAGGCCGGGCAGTACGCCCTTGCCGTCGGCGCCTGGGCGGGCAATAGCGACAACTCGCTCGTGAGCAGCCGCAACGCGCGCGTCTTCTCCATCGACGTCACCACCTACATGTGGCAGGGCTTCATGAACGAGGCGAGCCGCACCTGGAAGATCGACCAGTTCGTGCGGCCGCCGGGCATCACCACGGCCCCCGTGGACGCGTTCAGCGGGCTGAAGCCCGGCCCCTTCACGACCAAGACGATCAACGAGCTGTTCATCGCCGGCACCGAGCCGACCAAGATCGACGACACCAAGGTGGCCGTGCAGGTCGAGAAGGAAACCAACACGCTCTGGCAGGACGGCTGCTTCGGGACCCCCATCACGCGCGGCTACCTGAACCTGAGCAACGTCGAACCCGCCTTCCCCAACTGGCAGGTCTACGACCGCGGCTGGATCGCGCGGGCCGCCAGGGGCTCGGGCGTGCTGGGCGGGCCTGGGCCGATCAAGACCCGCACCACCTACTTCGTGCAGCCGGGCTTCTATCCCTTTGGGGCGACCTGGGGTGCGCCCTTCGCGCCGACCAAGACCTGCTCCACGGTGCCGGTCTCGCCGAGCCCGTCGGACAGCGGCTCGCCGGG
Organism: Candidatus Dormiibacterota bacterium; assembly: GCA_035319405.1. GTDB lineage: Bacteria > Chloroflexota > Limnocylindria > Limnocylindrales > CSP1-4 > DASPUH01. Next base: position 3,296 of record DATHCS010000187.1, read on the forward strand.
CCCCTCACAGTCCGCCCTGCCGGTGCCTCCGCCGACGGTCAAGCCGCGGCGCTCGCGCACCCTTCGCCTGCCGCTCGCCTGACCGTCACGCGCCCCGCCCCGGGGCAGCGGCACGGCATCACAGCGTGACGACGCTCGCGCCGTCGCCACCCTCGCCGCGCTCGCCGGGACGCCACGACTGGACCAGGAGGTGCGTGCTCAGCACCTCTCGCACCGCATCGCGCAGCGCACCCGAGCCGTGGCCGTGCACGATCGTGACGCGCTTCGCACCCGCCAGCGCCGCCCGATCGAGGTAGCGATCGAGGGCCTCCAGGGCCTCGTCGACGCGGGCACCGCGCAGGTCGAGCGTGGCCGGGACCGACTGGCCCGTCGCCGGGCGCACGGAGATCGGCCCGCCCGCCGCGTACTCTCCGCGCCGACCACCACGCGGCTTACCCTCGGCGCTCCCCTGGCCCCCGGTGCTCACCGAGGCGGCAACCGGCCCGGCGAGCGCGGGTTCCAGGTCGCTCAACTCCACTGCCACGCGCAGCGGACCGGCCTCCAGCTCGCCCCGGCCGGAGGCGCGATCGACGGCCACCAGGACGCCCTGCCAGCCGCCGCTGCGGCTCCGCGCGCCCATGCCCGGCCGCCACTCCACCAGCGCCGCGGGCGCCTCGGCATGCGCGCCGCGTCGATGCGAGGGGGCTGGCAGGGTCGCCATCCGCCGTTCCAGCGCCGACTCGAGCTCATCGAGGCGAGCCACGCTCAGCGCTTCGCTGGCCAGCGCGGCGCGCGTCCGCTGGATCTCGTCGCGCAGCGCCGACAGCGCGCGCTCCGCCTCCTCGCGGGCGCTCATGAAGGCCTCGTCGCGCTCTCGTCGCGCTCGCGCCCGTTCCAGCTCTGCGCCGTGGCGGGCCTCGCGGGCACGCGCCTCAGCCTCGCGGGCACGGGCGGTGGCCTCGGCCGCGGTCTCCTGGGCGGCCTTGATCGAGGCGAGCGTCGTCTCGAACTCCTGCTGCGCCCGGGAGAGGCGTGAACGCGCGTCGGCCACGAGCTCGCCCGGCAGGCCCAGCCGCTCGGCGATGGCGAAGGCCTGGCTGGTGCCGGGCAGGCCGATCGAGAGGTGGTAGGTCGGGCTGAGCGTCTCCAGGTCGAACTCGACCGACGCGTTGCGCGCGTCGGGCGCGTTGTGGGCATACGTCTTGAGCTCGGCGTAGTGGGTCGTCGCGGCAACCAGACTCCCGGCCCGGATGAAGTGGTCGAGCAGAGCCTGCGCAAGGGCCGAGCCCTCGGTCGGGTCGGTTCCCGCCCCCAGCTCGTCGAGCAGCACGAGGCAGTTGGGACCGGCCGCCTCGGCGATGCGCACGATGGCGCGCATGTGGCCGCTGAAGGTGGACAGGCTCTGCGCGATGGACTGCTCGTCGCCGATATCGGCGAAGACATCGCGGAAGACCGGCAGCCGGCTGCCCGGCGCGGCGGGGACGTGGAGCCCGGCCTGGTGCATCAGGGCCAGCAGGCCCATCGTCCGCAGGGCCACCGTCTTGCCGCCCGTGTTGGGGCCGGTGATGACGAGCGCGGTGAACTCGCCTCCCAGGCGCACGTCGATGGGCACCACCTCCCCCACCAGGCCCGGGTGGCGGGCGGCCACGAGCTGGAGCTCCGTCGACGCCGACGTCTCGGCGCGCACCGCGTCGAGCTCGGCGGCGAGGCGCGCCTTGGCCGCCCAGAAGTCGAAGTCGGCGAGCGCCTCGAGCGAGCCGCGAAGCACCGCCGCCTGCGCGCCGACGAGGGCCGACAGTTCGTCGAGGACGCGCTCCTCCTCGGCCTGCACGGCGAGCTGCGCCTCGCGCCATCGATTGCCGAGCTCCACGGCGACCAGCGGCTCGATGAAGAGCGTCTGGCCGCTGCCGGATTGATCGTGGACGATGCCCCGTACGCGCGCCTTGGCCTCGGCCTTGACGGGCACCACGTAGCGGCCACTGCGCAGCGTGATGATCGGCTCCTGGAGCGAACCGCCCAGCTCGCTGGAATGGACGAGCTGCTCGAGCCGCGTGCGCAACCGCTCGTAGGCGACCCGGACGGCGCGCCGCAGGCCCCCCAGCGCGGGCGAGGCACTGTCGAGCAGCTCGCCGGCGGGGTCCACGCTCCGTTCGAGGCGCGATCGCAGGGTCGGCAGCGGCGCGAGGCGTCTCCCGAGGGCGTGCAGCAGCGGTCGCCGCTCCTCCGCCAGCGCGTCGGCCAGGCCCCGCGTCGCGTCGAGGGTGATCAGCACGTCGAGCAGCTGCCCTGTCTCGAGGCGGCCGCCGCGCGCGGCCCGCTCCACGGACGGGCCGATGTCGCGTGCCGCTCCGATGCCCACGCCGGGCCGCTCCATCAGCAGCGCGCGCGCCTCGTCGGTCTGGTCGAGCCACTGCTGGACGAGCACGGCATCGTCGCTCGGCTCGAGCGTCTCTGCGCGCCGCCGGGAAGGGTCGAAGGCGGTCGCCGCCGCGAGTCGCTCCCGGAGGAGCGGGAACTCGAGCAGCTCGATCGAGCGAGCGTCCATCAGTCGCGCTCGACGTGCGCGGTGGCGGAAGCCGGGAACGGCCGCGACAGCGAGGGGTGGCCCTTCCAGCCGAAGCGCCACGGCCGCCCTGACCAGACCGGGCCGGCGTAGGCCACTCCGACGCGTGGTCCGACCGCGACCCCGGCCGCCCGCAGCGCACGCGCCAGCAGCGGGGGACGCGGGGCCAGCCAGAGGACGCCCTCCACGGTCAGGTCGAGCCCGTCGAGCTCGCGTCCGATCCCGAAGGCCTCGCTCAACCGGCCGGGGCCGGCCGCCAACCGCTCGGCCGCGTCGTGTGGCCGACCGCGCCGCGCGCGCATCTCCGCCTCGCCATGGAACGGGGCGAGCGCGCGGACCAGCACCGCGCCGGGGCGTCCCTCCGGGCCGCTCACGACGTTGAGGCAGCTGTGCAGGCCGTAGATGCGGTACACGTAGGCGTGGCCTCCCGGGCCGAACATGCTGGCCGTGCGCGGCGTGCGCCCGAAGCGGGCGTGGCTGGCGCGATCGGCAGGGCCATCGTAGGCCTCCGTCTCGACGATGGCGCCCACGGTCAACGACCCCGCGACGTCGCGGCGGACCAGCAGGCAGCCCAGGAGGTCGCGGGCGAGCCGCGGCGGCGAACGATCGAAGAAGGCCCGCGCCAGCGGCGGGCCGGGCGGCGCGGCGAGGTGCCCGGTCGCGGCTAGAGCGTCGGCCGCAGCTCGGCCGGGATGAGCGGGCTCAGGATCGCGCCGAGGGCGGGCACGAGCGAGTCGCGCAGCCAGCCCACGATCGTCGAGCCATCGAGGCCCTGGAAGAGGGCACGCACGATCGACTGCTCGGCGCTGTCCGCCAGCGAGTGGTACTGGTAGAACGAGTCGAGGATGGCGACCAGGCCACCCACGATCAGGATGGCCACGCCCACGCAGAGCACGCCGCCCACGACCTCGTCGAGGAAGGCCAGGCGCCCCGTCATCGGGGAGTGCTTGTACATCACGAAGACGATGATGTTGCCGATGATCAGGAAGGCCAGATAGAGGATGAGGAACGTCACCATCTGGCTGTAGGCCTTCGAGAACGTCGACCAGTACCCGCCCAGGAAGTCGCCTCCCGGGATGGCCAGGTTGGCCGCCAGCAGGAAGGAGATCAACCACACGAGCAGCGCGAGCAGCTGGTGGATGGTGCCCAGCACGAAGCCCAGCACGAACGCGCCCGCGAAGAGCAGCAGCAGGACGATATCGGCGAAGGTGAAGTCCATCGGCTCCCCAGGCTACGCTCCGATCCGGCCGGCCGCGTAGCCTAGCAGCACGGTCGGGCGCCCCGCAATGCGCCAGACCCCACCACAACGCACCGTCAGCCGCGCAGGCGTGCTCCCAGCCGCTCGCCCAGCGCCACCACGAGGCGCTCCAGCAGGGCGTCGACGTCCTCGTCGGTGAGGGTCCGGTCGGCCGCCTGCAGCCGCAACCGGTAGGCCAGGCTCAGCTCCCCGGCGCCCAGCGGCGGCCCCTCGTAGCGGTCGAAGAGACGCAGTTCCCGCAGCAGCTCGCCGGCCTCTGCGCGGATGAGCGCCTCCACGTCGCCGGCCGGCTGACCGAGGGGCACGATCAGCGCCAGGTCGCGCTCGACCGCGGGCACGCGAGGCCAGGGCGTGATGCGGCGCGCCCCGCCCGACGCGGCGAGCAGGACCGCCAGGTCGATGAGGGCGAAGGCGACGCGCTCGGCGCGGACGCCCGTCGCGGCGACGTAGCGTGGATCGAGCTCGCCGACCCGGCCGAGCACCTGTGCGGCGTCTCCGGCTCCCGCCCCCTGGCGGGGCGCGCCTGCCGTGCCGCCCCCGGGCAGCACGATCGTCGCGATGCGGCCGGGATGCTCGACGCCCGGCAGCGGCCCGGCCGCGGTAAAGGCCGGGGTCGGCAGCCCGAGGCGTGAGGCGAGCCAGGTCACCAGTCCCTTCAGGTCCTCCAGGTCTGCTTCACGACGCTCCTGGTCCGGCGCGCGCTCCTGCCAGGCGCCGGCCGCCGCGAGGCCGAGCCACTCCGCCTGCTCTGGCACGCCATCGGCCAGGCGGTGCGTCGCTCCGACCTCGAACAGGCGCATGTCGGGCCGCCGCTGGCCCTCGTTGGCGGCGATCACCTGCAGCAGGCCGGGCAGCAGCGAGCGGCGCAGCTGCGCATGGTCGGCGGACACCGGGTTGGCCACCCGGATCGTCTGCGGATCGCGCGGATCGATCCCCAGTCGCGCGTGGTCCTGCGGCGCGATCAGCGCATGGGTCACGACCTCGGTCAGGCCGCGCCCGGCGAGCAGGTCCCGCACCAGGTCGACGCTGCTCCGGGGATCGGGCCGATACGGTGGCATCGGCGTCGCCGGCAGCGCCCCCGGCACGGTCTCGTAGCCGCGGACGCGGGCGACCTCCTCGGCCAGGTCGGCCTCGATCTGCAGGTCGCGCCGGTGGGCGGGGACGATGGCGACCAGCGCCTCGCTCGCGGCAGCGGCGTCGAGCGGCACCTCCAGCCCGGCCGCCACTGGCACCGACTGGCCAGGCGAGGCGGGCTCGGTCGTGATCTCGACGCGGGCGAGCAGCTCCCGTTGCTGCCCCGCCGGCACCTCGACGCCGAGCAGGCGGGACACCCGTGCGGGCCGGAAGGCGACCCGCGACGGCGGCGGTTCGGCCGGATCGGAGTCGACGGCACCGCGCGCCGCTCGCCCGCCGGCCCACGCGAGGATGAGCTGCGCGGTACGGTCGGCGCCCGTCCGCGCCGTGACGTGTGCGAGGCCCTTCTCGAAACGGAGCGAGGCCTCGCTGCGCAGGCCGTAGCGCTGAGCGGTGCGGCGGATCGAGACCGGGTCGAAGATGGCCGACTCGATGACCACCGTCCTCGTCGAGTCACCCACCTCGCT
>DATHCS010000188.1:0-3686 GCA_035319405.1 Candidatus Dormiibacterota bacterium
GCCCAGACGCCGGAGGCGGTCCCGGAGCGGGCCGCCGAGCTGCAGGTGCGGGCCCGCGAGCTCGAGCGGCTGTTGCGTGCTGGTGGCACGGGCGGCCTGCCGCGGCCGGGCGAGCTGGCCGCCGGCGCGGAGACGGTGGCCGGCGCGTCGTTCGTGGGGCGAGCCCTCGAGCTGCCGGAGATGGAGGCACTCAAGGCCTACGCTCGCGACCTGCGCGGTGCGCTGCCCAGCGGCGCCATCGCCCTGATCCTCGACGCGGACGAGCCGCAGCTCTTCGTCACCCTGAGCGACGACCTGGTGAGGCGCGGGGCGAGCGCCGCGGAGCTCGTGCGTCGTGGCGCGGAGGCGCTCGGCGGCCGCGGCGGCGGTCGCCCCGAGATGGCCCAGGCGCGGGGCACCCGACGGGACGGCATCGCGGCCGCCCTGGAGGCGATCCGCGCCGAGCTCCGCGCCCAGCTGTCGCACGAGGGCGCCTGAGCGATGGCCTTCTGGCGCCGCTTCCTGCAGCGCGACGAAGGGGAGGGGCTCGCTGCCTGCACGGCGCTCGATGTGGGCACCGAGTTCGCCAAAGCGCTCGTCTTCGAGATCGAGCCCTCGGGCCAGGGCGTGGTCCGCGGCGTCGGGCGCAAGCGCCAGGGCCTGGCCCACATGCAGTCGGGGACGGTGGCCGACATCGCGGCGGTCGTCGACAACTGCTCGGTGGCCCTCCAGGAGGCCGAGGAGATGGCCGGCTTCCGCCCCAGCCAGGTCGTCATCGGCATCGCCGGCGAGCTCGTCAAGGGCTTCACCACCAGCCACTCGCAGGAACGCAAGCGCCCCGATACCCCGATCACGGACGCCGAGCTCCAGCGCCTCATCGACGGTGTGCAGCGCGAGGCGTTGCGCGACGCAGAGCGGGCGATCACCTGGGAGACCGGCCTGCCCAACGTCGACGTGCGCCTCGTGCACGCCGCCGTCACGGGGGCCTCGATCGACGGCTACGCGGTGACGAACCCGGTCGGCTTCCAGGGCCGCCACGTCAACATCAGCATCTTCAACGCGTTCGCCCCGCTGGTGCACCTCGGCGCCCTGCAGAGCGTCGCCTCGCAGCTCGATCTGGAGCTGCTGGCGATCGTCGCCGAGCCGTACGCCGTCGCGCGCGTGCTGGGCGGCGAGCAGGTGCAGAAGGCCGGCGCCCTCTTCATCGACGTCGGCGGCGGCACCACCGACGTGGCCCTCGTGCGCCAGGGCGGCATCGAGGGCACCCGCATGTTCGCGCTTGGCGGGCGCGCCTTCACCAAGTCGCTGGCGGATCGCCTCGACCTGCCCTTCTCCCGCGCCGAGCAGGTGAAGATCGACTTCAGCCGCGGGCTGCCGGTCGACGACGCCAAGACCGTCGAGGCCGTGCTCTCCGAGGACACCGCCGTGTGGGCGGCCGGCGTGGAGCTCGTGCTCGAGGAGCTCGCCGGCGGCGACCTGCTGCCCGGGCGGATCTACGTCTGCGGCGGCGGATCGAGGCTGGCACACCTGGTCAAGGCCTTGCGCGACGAGCGCTTCGCCAAGCGGCTGCCGTTCTCGCGGCCGCCGGAGGTGACGATCATGGAGCCAGGCGAGATCGAGGCGATCGTGGACACGACCAAGCTGCTGGTGGATCAACAGGACGTGACGCCGCTGGGGCTCGCCTACCAGGCGATCGAGATGTCATCGCAGGAGCAGCCGCTCGATGCCGCCTTGCGGCGGGTGCTGCGGGCGATGAAGGTTTAGGCGTTCCCGGTTAGGCTTGTCGGCCGCGATGACGATCGCCTACCTCGACCCCGACGATGAGATCACCAGTGCCGTCGCGCGCCTGCGCGCGAGCGACGACATTCGCGTCGCGCTGGTCCTGCCCGCCGGTTCACGGATCGCGACCAGCCGCATCAACTTCCGCCTGCTCGCGCACGAGGCGCGGGAGCATCAACGCCGCCTCGCCATCGTGGCGGCCGAGCCGGGCGTCCGCCAGGTGGCCATCTCGGCGGGCCTGCCCGCCTACGGCACCGTCGCCGACTACGAGACCGCGCTGGCCGAGGGACGGACGGAGGGCGCCGCGCCGCCTGGCGGCGCGGCAGCGGGAGCGGCTGCTGCTGCGGGAGCGGTCGCTGGGGCGGCAGGCGGGGCCGCCGGCGCAATCGAGGATCCTGCCGCGGGCACGCCTGAACTTGCCTCGACCGTCGCGCTGCCGGCGGCGGCCGCGGCTGAGCCGGCCACCGGCCAAGCCATCCCCGGCGCCGGTGCGGCTCGTTCCGGCGCGGCCGGCCTGCCCGTCGTCGGTGCCCGCGTCAGCGCCGGCGGTGGCCGGCGTGGCGCCTGGGCCCTGGTGTCGCTGGGACTGCTGGTCGCCATCGTGCTGGTCGTGGGCGCCGGCCTGTTCCTGCTGCCCAGCGCCACCATCACCGTCACCCCGCGCACCGAGGCCACCGGTCCGGTGAACCTGACGGTCATCGCGGACCCCGGCGCGACGGAGGTCGACACGGCCGCCGGCGTCGTCCCGGCGCAGACGGTCGAGGTCCCCCTGAGCGCCAACGGGGAGTTCCAGGCCACCGGCAAGAAGACCAACCTGGCCAAGGCCACCGGCACCGTGACCTTCACCAGCCGCAACACGGGTCGAACGGTCCCCATCCCGGCCGGCACCCAGGTCTCGACCGGATCGGGCATCGCCTTCGTGACGACCAAGGACGTTGTCGTGCCGAAGGCGGTCTTCCTGCCGCCCACGCCGGGCCAGGCCAACGCTCCCATCCAGGCCGTCACGGCCGGTCCGGAAGGCAACGTGCCGGCCGGCTCGATCACCCGCGTCTCGAGCAGCATCCAGGCGCTCCTGGTGAACGGCAGCGACCCGGTCACCAACGCGCAGCCGACCTCTGGCGGCGCTCGCAGCGAGACGCAGGTCGTCTCCCAGAAGGACTATGACGACGCCACGAAGACGCTCATGACCAGCCTCAAGGCCCAGCTCGACGGCGCCGTCGCGGACCCCGCCACGGCCCCGGCAGGCGCGACGCTCATCCCGGCGACGGCCAGCGTGGGGACGGTCGCCGCGGACCCGTCGTCCGCGTCGGTGGTGGGCAAGGAGCAGGCCTCCTTCGTGCTGGCGCTCACCGCCACGGGCACCGTCAACGCCGTGTCCGAGGCGCAGCTCGAACAGGTCGCCAGCGAGCGCCTCAAGAGCAGCGTGCCGAAGGAGTACACCCTGTTCCCCGAGTCGATCCAGGCCAGCGTCGGCAGCGCGACCGTGACGGATGGCAAGATCACCGTCCCTGTCGAGGCCTCCGGCCAGATGGCGCGCCAGCTCGACCAGGCCGCCCTCCTCGCCCAGGTCAAGGGCAAGACGGTGGCCGAGGCCAACGCCATCCTGGGCCCCTATGGCAGCGTCACCATCGACACCTGGCCCTTCTACGTCTCGAGCATTCCGACGCTCGACGGCCGGGTCACGCTGACCGTCGTGGCCCCGCAGTCCCAGCCGCAGCCGAGCGCCTCGTGACGCGTCTGCTGGGGGTCGACCTGGGAACGCGGCGCATCGGCTTGGCGGTCGGCGAGACCGGCCGCCCGGCGCGCGCGCTCGCGGTGCTCGCGCGCGGATCCGTGGAGCACGACGCGGCCGCGCTCGCCGCGCTGGCGGCGGAGCAGCGGGCCGTCGGGCTGGTGGTCGGCCTGCCGCGCAACCTCGACGGCAGCGA
>DATHCS010000189.1:0-7758 GCA_035319405.1 Candidatus Dormiibacterota bacterium
CGTCGAGGCCGTGCGCCATATCCGTGCCGTGTGGGCCGGCATCCGCCACCTCCAGGGGATGCGCCCCGACGAGCTGTTCGTGGCGGCGAAGGACCTGCAGGCACCCTACGAGCTGGTCAGGGAGGTCGCCGAGGCTGGCAAGCTGCCGGTGGTCAACTTCGTGGCGGGCGGCATCGCTACGCCCGCTGATGCCGCGCTCGCCATGCAGCTGGGCGCCGAGGGCGTCTTCGTCGGCTCGGGCATCTTCAAGTCCGAGGATCCGGCGCGCACGGCCAACGCCATCGTGCAGGCCACCACCCACTTCGACGATCCGAAGATCATCGCCGAGGTCTCCAAGGGGCTCGGCGCGCCGATGCGCGGGCTCGCCCTGGAGGCGATCCCCGAGGCGGAGCGGCTGGCGGTCCGCGGCTGGTAGGCACGCGGGAGCGCGGGGCCGGATCACCATGAGCGACGTCCAGATCGGCGTGCTGGCGCTGCAGGGCGCTTTCGCGGAGCACCTCGACGTGCTGCGCCAGATCGGCGTGCCGGGCGTCGAGGTGCGCCTGCCGGGCGACATGGCGGGTCTCTCGGGGCTGATCCTGCCCGGTGGCGAGAGCACCACGATGCGCAAGCTCATCGCTCGCTGGGAGCTCGGCCGGCCGATCCTCGAGCTGGCCCGCTCGGGCGCGCCGCTGTTCGGCACGTGCGCGGGGATGATCCTGCTGGCCGAGCGGATCGCGGACGGCGACGACCCGGTGCTGCCGCTGCTCGACGTGTCCGTCACGCGCAATGCCTTCGGTCGCCAGCTGGACAGCTTCGAGGCGACCATCAGCGTGCCCGTCCTGGGCGACCAGCCCGTGCACGCCGTGTTCATCCGCGCGCCGGTCATCGACCACGTGGGACCCGAGGTGGACGTCTTGGCGCGGCTCGATGACGGCCGCATCGTGGCCGTGCGGCAGCGCAACGTGTTGGCCACCGCCTTCCATCCCGAGCTGGCGGGCGAGACCCGCTTCCACCGGCTGCTGGCGACGATGGCCGAGGCGCATCGCGACCCGGACGAGGGTGCGGGCCGGCGGCCGCATCCGCTGCGGCGGGCGGGGGGAGGCCGATCGTGAGCGGCCCACGGGCTTCGCAGGCCCGGGCCGGCACGCGCCCCGGCCGCGTACGTGGCGCCCGGCTGACCGACCTCGCCGCGGTCGGCGAGCTGTCGCGCCTCAGCCATGGCGGCGACGGCGCCGACGACGCGTCGGTGCGCTCGCTGGGCCTGCCCGTGAGCGGCAGCCCGATCAGCGTCTTCACCCTCTTCCGCATGCCCCTCGGCGCGCTTCGCCAGCACGACCAGCTCTACGTCTACGAGGACGACCGCGGCCTGGCCGGGTTGCTCCGCGCCGAGCGCGATGCCCAACGCGACGAGTGGACGATCGTCGAGCTCGATGCAATTGGGCTGGCCGACGCCGGCGACATCCGCTTCCGGCTCGTGCAGCACCTCCTCCGCGACGGGGCGAAGCGGGGCGCGGCGCGCTTCCACGTCGCCTGCGCTGACCAGGGCGGCAACGTGGAGCTGTTCATGCAGGCCGGCTTCGCCCGCTACGGCGAGGAGTGGATCCTGCTGCGCCCCGCGACCGAGTCGCTCCCCGCTCCGCTCGACGAGGCCGAGGCCGCGGCGCGCGGCATCCGGCCGGCGAACCCGCTGGACGCGCTGGCGCTGCTGCGCCTCTACGCCGCCGCGACCCCCCAGCCCGTTGTCCGCCTGGAGGGCTACCGGCAGCCGGACTGGGAGCGTCCGGCGAACCAGTGGCGGGTCCCGCGCTCGTCGCTGGCGCCGATCCTGCGCTTCGCCGACCTGAGCACGTACGTGCAGGCCTGCCCGCCCGGCTCGGAGGGCGCCGAGGCCGGCGAGCTGGCGGGCTTCGTCCAGGTCGGCGTGGCCAAGGAGGATCAGCCGCACTACCTGCGCATCGTGATCCGGCCGGGGCATGACGCGAGCGACCTGGTGGCGAGCGGCCTGGGGGCCATCGCGGCGGCCAGGCCGTCGGGCCACGCGGGAGGCGTGATCTGTCCGGTGCGCACCTACGAATCGCCCGTCGACCGGCGGCTCGAGGAGGCCGGCTTCGAGCGCATCGCGACCGTGACGCTGCTGGTCAAGGAGACCCTCGTGCGGGTCGCCGAGCCGGTCATGGTTCCGGCCATCCGATGACCGCGTCCAGATCCCCAGCCGGAGGAAGCGACGTGCCCGAACCAGTCCGCGGCGAGGTCACGGACGACCTGCAGGCGATCCTGCAGGCCCTGCCGCCCGAGATCACCGCTCGCCTCGACCGCCTGCCGGCCGACCGCGAGCTGATCGAGGTGGTGATGGACCTCGGGCGGCCCCCGGAGGCCCGCTTCGGCGGCGGCGGCGAGGAGGAGCTGCTCGGTCGGGAGGTCAACGAGGACGACATCCAGTACGTCATCGACCACATCGGCTCGTTCGGCGACGACAACCGCGCGGGAATCGAGCGCACGCTCCACCGCATCAGCGCGATCCGCAACCGCAACGGCAAGATCGTGGGCCTCACGGTGCGCATCGGGCGAGCCGTCTTCGGAACGATCGAGATCATCGCCGACCTGGTCGAGTCGGGGAAGTCGATCCTCATCATGGGCCGCCCCGGGATCGGCAAGACGACGATGCTGCGCGAGGCGGCGCGGGTGCTGGCCGACGATCTCGACAAGCGCGTGGTGGTCGTCGACACCTCGAACGAGATCGCCGGCGACGGCGACATCCCGCACCCCGGCATCGGCCGTGCACGGCGCATGCAGGTGCCCACGCCGGCCCTCCAGCACAACGTGATGATCGAGGCCGTGGAGAACCACATGCCCGAGGTCATCGTCATCGACGAGATCGGCACCGAGCTGGAGGCCGCCGCCGCGCGCACGATCGCCGAGCGGGGCGTGCAGCTCATCGGCACGGCCCACGGCAACAACCTCGACAACCTGATGCTCAACCCCACCCTCTCCGACCTCATCGGCGGCATCCAGAGCGTCACCCTGGGCGACGAGGAGGCCCGCCGCCGGCGCAGCCAGAAGAGCGTCCTCGAGCGCAAGGCGCCGCCGACCTTCGACGTCATCATCGAGATCCAGGACCGGGACCGTGTGGCCGTCCACGCCGACGTGTCGGAGACCGTGGATGCGCTGCTGCGCGGCGATCCCGTGGCGCCGGAGCTGCGCTGGCGCGACGAGGGCGGCGTCCACCGCACCCAGGCCCGGCCCCGCCCCACGCCCAACCAGCAGGGCAGCGAGCGCTTCAGCGGCACGCTCGTGGGGAGTGGCGCCGGCTGGCGCACCGAGCCAGGCTGGCGCGCGGGCGGCGCGCGGGCGGACGTGCCCTGGCTGGAGGGCGATCGGGCCACCCGCCCGGGGTTCCGGCCCAGCGGCGGTGGTGGCTGGCGGGCGACCCGCGGACGGGTCCCGCGTGGCGGCGCGGCGAAGACTGGCGAGCAGCGCGACGGCGAGCCTGGCGCGGAGGCGTTACCGGAAACGCCCGGCAGCCTGGCCCCGCTCGAAACGCCCTTCCTGACCAGCGACCTGGCCGACCGCGGCCCGCTGGAGCGCGGGAGCGTGGCGGCGCCCGAGCCGCGCGCCCGCGACGCGCGCGAGCTCGACCGGCAGCGCCAGTGGCGTGACTCCGCGCGACGGGCCATCGAAGACCTCCGCGTCGACGCGGGCCTGGCGCCCGTTCCACCCGGCGAGGAAGCCGGGGAGCCTGGCGAGGTCGATCTCCCGCCGATCCTCGAACCGCCGGCGGAGACCGAGGCGGAGGTCGAGACGGAGGCCTACGAACCGCTCGGCGCGCACGCTCCCGACGGCTACGCGACGGCCCTGCCGACGGTGCGCGTCCTGCCCTTCGGCCTCAGCCGAAAGCGCCTCGAGCAGGCGGTGCGCGAGCTGCAGCTGCCGGTGGTCGTGGCGCGCGACGTCGAGGAGGCCGACATCGTCATGACGCTGCGCAACCACTTCAAGCAGAAGGCCCCGGCCCTGCGCGAGGCGGAGGAGCGGGCGCTGCCGATCTACGTCCTCAAGTCGAACACGATCCTCCAGATGGAGGCGTGCCTGACCGCCCTCTACGAGCTCGAGGCGGACCCGCGCGAGGCCGCCCTGCGCGAGACCGAGGAGGCCATCGGGCTGGTCATGCGCGACGCCAAGCCGATCGAGCTCTCACCGCAGAACGCCTACATCCGCCGGCTGCAGCACCAGATGGCCGAGCGCGCGAACCTCGTCTCGCGCTCGCGCGGCCGCGAGCCCTACCGGCGCGTGCGGCTCTACCCGGACCAGGTCCGCATGTGGCGCTGAGGCCGGGGCGCCAGGACGCCGGCTGACCGTCAGGGCAGATCCCGGAAGCGGTCGGTGGCGGTGATCAGGCGGTCCAGCGTGCCGGGCTCGCTGGCCGCGTGGCCAGCGTCGGGAACGACCTGGAAGTCCGCCTCCGGCCAGCGCCGGTGCAGGTCCCAGGCCGTGGTCATGGGGCAGACCACGTCGTAGCGGCCCTGCACGATCACGGCGGGCAGGTGGCGGATGCGCTCGACGTCCTGGAGGAGCTGGTCGGGCCGCTCGAAGAAGCCGCCGTGCACGAAGTAGTGGCACTCGATACGGGCGAAGGCCTCGGCAAAGGCGCCCTCGCCGAACGAATCGATTAGTCCGGGATCGGGTTGCAGCCGGCTCGTCGAGGCCTCCCAGACGCTCCACGCTCGCGCCGCCTCGAGGCGCACAGCGGAGTCCGGGTCGAGGAGGCGGCGGTGGTAGGCGGCCACGAGATCGCCCCGTTCCTGCGGTGGGATGGGCGCCAGGTAGGCCTCCCAGGCGTCTGGGAAGAGGTAGCTCGCGCCCTCCTGGTAGAACCAACGGATCTCGTGCGGACGGAGCAGGAAGATGCCGCGAAGCACAAGCCCTCGCACCCGCTCGGGATGCTGTTCCGCGTAGGCCAGGGCCAGCGTGCTACCCCACGATCCCCCGAAGACGAGCCAGCGCTCGATGCCCAGCGACTCGCGCAGGCGCTCCATGTCGGCCACGAGGTCCCACGTGGTGTTGTCCTCCAGGCTGGCATGCGGCCGGCTGCGGCCGCATCCCCGCTGGTCGAACAGCACGATCCGATAGGCCGCCGGGTCGAAGAAACGGCGGTGGTCGGGCACGGTGCCCCCGCCCGGACCGCCGTGCACGAAGACCGCCGGCGTGCCCTCCGGCGCACCGCTCTCCTCCCAGTACAGCTCGTGCACCTTCGAGACCCGCAGCCAGCCGCTCTCTCGCGGCTCGATGGGCGGGTACAGCTCGCGCACGGCCGCCTACCCGGCCGGCTCCGCCAGGGCAAGGCGGTCGAGGTAGATGCGCTCGCCAGCGAACAGCCCGGCCCGGGGATCCCAGGGGAAGTGGATGAGGATGGTCAGCCGCACTCCGCGGCCGGTCGGCGGCTGTCCGGCCCACGCGCCCTGGTGCGTGCCCGTCATGGTCGCCACCTCGAACACGCCCTGCGGCCCGATGACGATGTCGGTCAGGTCGAATAACACGTCCGGGAAGGCGCCCAGGAATGCCGTGTAGAAGGCACGCGCCCCGTCGTGGCCCTCCCAACGCTGGCCGGTGGGCATGATCTCGTAGACACAATCGGGCGCGAGCGTGTCGATGAGGCCCTGCAGGTCTCGCCGGTCCTCGGCGATCGAGTGGCGCACCCAGAGGTGCTTGATGCGCCGATACGCCTCGCGGTCGATGGGCCAGGCGAGGCGCTCCTGGACGGTCGGGCCGGTCACCGGGTCACCGTAGCAGACGCGCGTATCCTTTCGCCGTGCAGCAGGGCAGGCGCGAACGAGGCCGGTTCATCACGCTCGAGGGGCCCGACGGCGCCGGCAAGAGCAGCCAGGCGGACCGGCTCGTGTCGGCGTTGCGCGACGCCGGTTCGACGGTCAGGCAGGTGCGCGAGCCTGGCGGGACCCCGCTGGGCGAGGCCGTCCGGGAGCTGCTCATGGCAGCCGCGCCCCACGACGCGCGCAGCGACGCGCTGCTCTTCAACGCCGCGCGGGCCACGCTGGTGGCCGAGGTGATCCGGCCGGCGCTCGAGCGCGGCGAGATCGTCGTGTGCGATCGATACGCCGACTCGACGCTGGCCTACCAGGGCCACGGCGGCGGCCTGGACGTGGCCGAGCTGGACCGCATCAACGCCTGGAGCACCGGCGGCCTGGTGCCGGACCTCACGATCCTCTTCGACGTGCCGGTGGAGCAGGGCCTGGCTCGCCGTGCCGGTGGGCCGCGGACGGGTCGGACCCGATTCGAGGACCCGGCCTACCACGACGCGGCCTTCCACGAACGGGTGCGTGCTGGCTACCGCCGCATGGCGGCAGCCGATCCGGCGCGCTGGCGGGTGATCGACGCCAGCCGCTCGCCGGACCGGGTGGCGGCGGAGCTGCTGGCGCTGGTGACGGCCTGGCTGGAGAAGGACGAGGCGGTCCCGGCCCGAGCCTAGGCGGCGGGCTTCAGGCGGCGCCGGCCGCGCTGGCCTCGGCGATCCGTCCTCCGCCCTGGGCCTTGGCGTCGTGGAGGGCCGTGTCGGCAGCCTCCAGGAGCTCCCCGGCCGTGGCGCCGTCCTCGGGGAAGCGCGCGACGCCGGCGCTCAGGGTGACCTCGGCCGCGTGTCCGGTCAGGGCACGTGAGGCGGCGTCGAGCACCCGCTGGGCGACCGTGACCCCGGCCGTGCCGGGCGCCAGCAGGGTGAACTCGTCGCCCCCGTAGCGGGCGACCGTGTCCACCAGGCGCACCGAGTCGGCGAGCGCCGCGGCGATCCGTCGCAGCACGTCGTCGGCCACGTCGGCGCCCTGCTGGCGATCGATCCGGGCCAGTCCGTCGATGTCGAAGATGGCCAGGCTAAGCGGCGTGCCCTGACGCCCGGCCCGCGCCAGCTCCAGTTCGAGGATCCGCTCGAAGGTGCGCCGATTGGCGATGCCCGTGAGGGGGTCGGTGTTGGCCATCCGGTCGAACCAGTCCGAGCGCTCCGACAGGGCCTGCTCGTGACGCGCCTGGCGGATCGCGAAAGCGGCGAGGTCGGCGATCGCAACGAGCCCGCCGATCGTCCCGTCGGGATCGGCCGGCGCGCTGTCGAAGCCAGCCGCGAGGAGCCCTTCGACCTCCTGTGCCCCCTGCTCGTCCTCGGTGACCAGCGGCACGTGGGCGATGGCGGCCACGTCTCTCGCGCTGGGCGGCAGTCCGACGGTCATCTCGGCAGCGACGGCCACGATCTCGCTGCGGCGGGCACGCACCGCACGGCCCACCGCGTCCGTCGGCGCGCCCTCACCCACCGCGAGCACGTCGAGGCCGTCGTGCGATCCCGAGCCGTGGCCAAGCCCGGCTGCCCCCGCCGGCAGCAGCAGGCCTTGCTCCCCGTCGAGGAGGTAGAGCACGGCGCTCGTCGCGCCGGTGAGGCGGGTGGCCTGCTCGGCGAGGCCGTCGAGACGGGCCTCGAGGGTCCCGCCGCGGGCCAGCAGGCGGGCGCAGGCGGCGAGCACGGCCGCCGGGTCGGTGAGTCGGTCGGGCACGGTGACTTCCCCGTGTGCTGGCGTGATCGGCGGCGCTCGCCGCCGGGGGCATGATACGACCCGCGGCTGGAGCCCCATGGCATACTCGGCACGTGAAGCTGGTCGTGGCGGTGGTCCAGGACGACGACGCGGACACGCTCGTCGAGGCCCTCCTGCGCAAGGAGTTCCGCGCCACCAAGCTGCCATCCTCGGGCGGCTTTCTGAAGGCATCCAACGCAACGGTCATGCTGGG
>DATHCS010000190.1:0-2071 GCA_035319405.1 Candidatus Dormiibacterota bacterium
GGCCTGGACCTGGTTGAGGCGCAGTTGCGCGTCGCGGCCGGCGAGCGCCTCTGGCTCGACCAGCGGGACGTGGCGTTCCAGGGTCATGCCGTGGAAACGCGCCTCTACGCCGAGGATCCCTGGGCCGGTTTCCTTCCGGCGAGCGGGCCGGTCCGCCGCGCGACCTGGCCCGAGGGCGAGGGCCTCCGCGTCGACGCCGGGGTGGGCGAGGGCGACGTCGTGGGCACCCGCTACGACCCGCTGCTCGCCAAGCTCATCGCCCACGGGACGACGCGCGCCGAGGCGCTCCAGCGCCTCGGCGGTGCGCTCGAGGCGACCCGCACGCTCGGCGTGACGACCAATCGCGGCTTCCTGTCGGCGTTGCTGGGCTGGCCCGAGACGCGCCGCGGCGAGGCTCGCACCGACACCATCGAGCAGCGCTGGCAGCCGCTGCCCGACGCGCTGCCGGATGGGGCCTGGCCTGCGGCCGCGGCCGCGCTGGCCGAACGACTCGACCGAGGACGCGACGGCCGGCTCGGCTTCCGCCTGAACGGCCCGCCAGCATTGCCGGTCCGCATCGGCGAGACGATCCGCGAGGTGCCACTGGCCGACGGGGCGGTCGCGGCCCGCGACTGGGCGTCCGCTGCCGACGGGGCGGTCGTGCTCGACGTGGATGGCCGCGCAGTGGAAGCCTCGCTCGCACCGCCGCCCACGGTGGAGGCGGCGGTGCACCATGCGGCCCACGCCGGGGCGGCCGGCGAGGCGATCCGGGCCCCGATGCCGGGCGTGGTGCTGGCCGTGCGGGTCCGCCCCGGTGACGAGGTGCAGCCCCACGACGTGCTGCTCGTGCTGGAGGCGATGAAGATGGAGAACGCCGTCAGCGCGCCCGCGGACGCCGTCGTGGAGCGGGTGCTCGTGCGACCCGGCCAGGCCGTGCAGCGCGGCGACGTCCTCGTCGAACTGGCCTGAACCTGGCGGCCGATCCGGCCGCTCCACACGGCCTGCGCGTCATTGGGTCGAGTACCCTCAGGGCCACCGTGTTCCCTGAAGGTGACGATCGTTGAGCAGCGTGTCGTCCGCCGACCGCACCGCGCTGTGGCTGCCCCTGCTGAAGGACCTGACCGCGGCCAGCCCGGGCTGGCTGGTGTGGAAGAACGCCGAGTCGGCCTTCACCGGCAGCGGTGACATCGACGCCGCGGCCGACGACGGGGACTGGCCGCTCGTCGAGGAGCGCTTCCACGCGTGGGCGGAGGCACAGGGGGTGGGGCCGGTCATCGTCTGTCACCACATCGCCGGCGGCCTGAACCTCGTGGCCGTGGCTCGAGACCTGCCCACCTTCCTGGAGATGGGCGTCAAGGCGCGGCGCATCTGGCGCGGGGCGACCCTCTTCGTGCACCAGGACCTGCTGCCCATGGCGACACGGGACGATCGCGGCTTCCGGCGCCTGCGGCCGGGCGCGGAAGGCCTCTTCAAGCTGCTCCTCAACGGCACGCGACGCGATGGCGGACCGAACGAGACGGCCCTGCGCGACAAGGGGGTGCGGGAGCAGCTGCGAGCGGACCCGGAGGGTGTTCGCCAGGCGGCCCGGCTGCTGGGTCGCGCCCAGGGCGCGATGCTCGTGGGCGCGCGACGTGCCGCCGAGGGCAGCTGGGACCGGCGAGCGATGCTGGCGGTACAGGGCTGGATGCTGTTGTGCGCCCTGCGGCGACCGGACGTCCTGCTCGCGCGGTTGCGCTTCCGGCTGCGCGGACGGCGAACCTGCCCGGTCATCGAGGCGATCCTGCGCGGTGGCCGGCACATCCCGGGCGATCCCGATGCATGGCTGGCCGAGGTGGCGCGCAACCACACCATCCTGGACGGCGACCGCCGCGCAGCTGGCCCGGCGGCATGACGCGGGTCTTCGACGTTTCGCTGCCCATCTCGCCCGACCTGGCGGCCTTCCCCGGCAACCCCGGGCCGCGCATCCGGCCGACCCAGCGCGTTCGGGACGGGGCTGCGACGAACCTCTCCGAGGTCCAGCTCGGGTCACACACCGGGACCCATGTCGATGCACCGGCCCACCTCCTCGAGGCGGGGGCGGGGGCAGACGCCC
>DATHCS010000191.1:0-4691 GCA_035319405.1 Candidatus Dormiibacterota bacterium
ACGGCCTGGGTGAGCCGGCCGGCGCCGCCACCGTGGTGGAGCTGATGGCCAACGCCGACGCCAGCCTCTTCATCTGAGCCCGCCGCGGGCGGGCCGTCCGGACCGCCCGCACCACCCGCAGGAAGGACACCCACCGTGACCGACACCCTCACCAGCACGCCCACCCGCGTCGTCGACGCCCGCGGCAGCTACTGCCCAGGGCCCCTCATGGAGCTCATTCGCGCCATCCGCGAGGGGGCGGTCGGTGACGTGATCGCCGTGTGGTCCTCGGACAGCGGCTCGCACATCGACATCCCCAAGTGGGTGGAGAAGGCGGGCCATCGCCTGGTTGCCGTCACCACCAAGGACGGCTACGACGAGATCGTCGTCGAAAAGACGCACTGAGAGGCTCGTCATGCAGCGGATCATCATCCTCGGCGGCGGGGTTGGAGGGACCCTGACCGCCAACCTGCTGGTTAAGCGCCTGCGCCGTCGGCTGGAGCGGCGCGAGGTGAGCCTGACCGTCATCGACGAGACCGGACAGCACGTCTACCAGCCCGGCTTCATGTACATCGCGATGGGGGGCGAGCGGGCCGAGAAGCTGGCTCGCCCGGAGCGGTCGCTGCTCGACCATCGCGTGGAGCTGGTGGTCGGGCACATCGAGCGCATCGACGCAGCGAACCGGACCGTGAGCCTGGCCGACGGGCGCTACTTCGGCTACGACCACCTCGTGCTCGCCACCGGTTCGCGGATCGTGCCGGAGGCCATCGAGCATTTCGAGACCGAGGCCCACCACTTCTACACGCCGGAGGCCGCGCGCCGATTGCGCCATGCCCTGGACCGCTTCGCCGGGGGGCGCATCGTGATCGGCATCGCCGGCATGCCCTACAAGTGCCCGCCGGCGCCGCTCGAGGTGGCCTTCCTCGTCGAGTCCGAGCTGCGCGAACGGGGCCTGCGTGAGAAGGCCGAGCTGCACTTCTGCTCGCCCATCGGGCGCGCCTTCACCATCGAGACGGTGAGCGAGATGGCCACGCCCATCCTCGAGGCGAAGGGCATCGAGCTGCACACCTTCTTCAACGTGGAGTGGATCGACCCCGCGCGCAAAGTGGTGGGCAGCCTGGAGGGCGAGGAGCTGCCGTACGACCTGCTCATCCTGGTGCCGCCGCACAAGGGCGCCCAGGTGGTCATGGACTCGGGCCTCGCGCCAGCTCCGGGCGGCTGGCTGCCGACCGATCGCCACACCCTCGAGGTGGCCGGCCAGCACGACGTCTATGCCCTCGGCGACGCCACCGACCTGCCCCTCTCGAAGGCCGGCTCCACGGCGCACTTCGAGGCACCGGTGGTGGCCGAACGGATCGCCGCCCGCGTCGACGGACGCGAGCCCGACGCCAAGACCGGCTCGTACGAAGGCAAGGTCATGTGCTTCTTCGAGATCGGCGACGGCAAGGGCACCCTGCTGCAGTTCGACTACAACCATCCGCCCCATCCGCCCCGGCCGAACCGGCTGTGGCACCTGGGCAAGATCGTCTTCAACAAGACCTACTGGCACACCGTCCCGAAGGGGCGGGTCTAGCAGACCCGCGGACGAGCCTGGCTGACAGCCGAGGCCACGACCTCCCCTTCCGGGTCGTCGCCTCGAGCGGGGTGGCGATCGCTCGCGATCGCTAGGCCCCGGCGGTACCCTCCGGCGCCCCGGCCGGCAACGACCGGGGCGCCGCCGCCCGCAGAAGCCAGATGCCGAGCACCAGCGCACCCAGGGCCGGGAAGGCCAGCCAGAGCGCCGTCGCGATGACCAGGATGGTCATGGTCGAGCCGACCGCGTCGAGGCCCTCGCTGACGGTCGATGCCAGCGACTCCGACACGGCCAGCACCGCTGTCTGGAGGCTCTGCAGCGATGCCGCCAAGGCGCTCAGGGCGGCCTGGTTGCTCTCGAGCGCGCTGGCGACCGCGCCGACCTGGGCGGCCAGCCCATCGAGCTGCTGGGCCATGCCGTCGAGGCTCGTGGCGAGGCCGCCCAGCGGCTGGTGCCCCAGGATGTCGACCGCTCCCGCCGCGGCGGCGGCCGAGCGGGTCGAAGCGGCGGCCGACGAGAGCGTGGTAGCGGCCCGCTCGATCGCCGGCGTCGTGACCTGCAGGGTGACCGAGAAGCTCTCTGCGGCCGTCGCCGACTTGCCCAGCGCGTCGGCGGTCGCGGCCAGCGCCCCCTCGACGGCGACGGCACGATCGGAGATCGTCGCGCTGACGTCGGACACGCGTCGCTCGAGCCCCACCGCGAGGGCCGCGCCGGCGACCGCCAGCAGCAGGCCGACCAGCCCGTAGACGAGCAGCCCGTAGGCCAGGACCCGCAGGCGGCGGCGCAGTGAACGCGGCCGGGCGGTGCCGGCGGCGGTCGTCATGGGTCGATCCTAGCGGGCCGGGAGGCGGTCTCGAGCTGGAAGGCCGCCACCGCATCGTCCACCGTGCGGTAGAAGTGGCCCGCGTCGATCGTCTCGAGCAGGCCGTAGCGCACGATGTCGTCGCGCACGCGGTCCTGGAGCTCGGCGAAGGCGAGATGCGTGCCGGCGGCATTCAGCTCGTGGTCCAGCTCGGCGAGCATGGTCCCGGCCGTCGTGTCGATGTCCACGATCGGGGCGGCCGCCACGAGCACCCAGGCAGGCCGCTCGGGGGAAGCCGCGATCAGGGCCCGGAGGCGCTGGCGGAAGAGGTTGGCATTGGCGAAGAAGAGTGGCGCCGACCAGCGCACGATCAGCAGGCCCGGCACCTCCTCCGCGCCGGGGAAGCGGGTCAGGTCGTGGTAGCCCGCGACGCCCGACGGACGGCCGAGCACGGCCGAGTAAGGCGACCAGGCGCGGGCGAAGATGTAGATCGCGGAGAGGACGACGGCCAGCACGATCCCCTGCAGCACGCCGATGAGGGCGACGCCGAGGGCACAGGCGGTGGCGAGCGCGAACTCCGTCCGCCGCACGCGCGCCAGGTGCCGCAGCTCGACGGCGTCGAAGAGGCTGAGCGATGCGGAGATGACCACGGCTGCCAATACGGGCTGGGGCATGGCCTGCACGAGGCCCGGTGCGACGAGGAGCATCAGCAGCACGAGCGCGGCGGCGATGATGCCGGTCAGCTGGGTCTTGGCGCCGGCCTGGTAGGCGACCGCCGTGCGCGAGCCACTCGTGCTGACCGGGAACCCCGAGAAGAGGCCGGCTCCCAGGTTGGCCGCCCCGATCCCGGCCAGCTCTTGGTCGCCGTCCACCTCGTACCCCGTCCGTGAGGCGAAGCCGCCGGCCGTCGAGATGGTGTCCCCGATGGCCACCAGCGAGATGCCCACCGCGGCGCCGACCAGCAGGGGCAGGTCCTCGATCGGCACGCTCGGCACGCTCGGCAAGGGGAAGCCCTGTGGCAGAACGCCCACGACGGCGACGCCCCGCGACGCCAGGTCGAGGGCGATCGAGAGGACGATCGCGGTGACGACCGCCACGAGGATGCCCGGCGCGCGTGGGCGCACGCGCTGCAGGGCCAGGATGATGACCAGGCTCAGGAGGCCAACCCCGAGGGCCCACGGGTTGGTCTGGTCAAGCGAGCGCAGGAAGGTTGCCAGCTCGTTCACCAGGCCCGTCGCGTCGACCGAGAAGCCGAAGAGCTTGGGCAGCTGGCCCACGAGGATGACCACGGCCAGGCCGGCCAGGTAGCCGACGCGCACCGGGTTCGAGAGCAGGTCCGCCACGAACCCGAGGCGGGCCAGCCCGGCCCCCACCGTGATGGCGCCGACGATCAGGGCGAGCGCTCCCGCCAGGGCGACCGCCTGCTGCTCGTTGCCGGCCGCGAGTGGCAGGATGGTCGCCGCGATGATCGGGCCGAGGGACGAATCGGGTCCCAGCACGAGCACCGGCGAGGGCCCCATCAGGGCGTAGGCGAGCAGGCAGATGACCGTCGTGTAGAGGCCGGTGATCGGCGGCAGCCCCGCCAGCTCGGCATAGGCCATGCCCTGCGGGACGAGCAGCGTCACCAGGACCACGCCGGCCACCACGTCGCGTGGCAGCCAGCGGCGATCGTAGGTGCGTGCCGCCCGCATCCCCGGCACCCATCGTTCGATCCGTGCCGACCGGGATGGCGCGGCCGCAGGCGTGGTGGCGGCGCTGCTCATGGCGCGAGCATAGCGACGGCCACGGGGCCCAGCGGGTCGAGGAGGCGCGCCCTCAAGCCTCGCTCACGGCGGCGTAGATGGAGCCCAGGAACCGACTCGGCACCCGCCCGATCTCGCGAGTGCCACGAAAGCCGGCGGCCTCCGCGAGGCCGGGCCAGCGCCGCCACGAGATGGGGAACGGCACCCAGGCATTGCCCCGTTCGGCGTCGTACTCGACCAGCACCAGGCGCCCGCCCGGACGGAGATAGCCATGGACGAGCTCCAGGACGGGTGCCGGATCGTGCACGAAGTGCAGGGCGTTGGCCATCACCAGGCCATCGAGCGTCGGGATGGGCAGGGGTCGCGTGAAGTCGGCCGCATGCACGACCAGGGTGACGTCCGGGAAGCGACGCTCGACCTCGCGGGCCTGATCGCGCAGGGCGGCGCCATCGCGATCCACCGAGTGGATGGTGGCGGACTCCCGGCCTTCCGAGAGGAGGAGGTCGGCCAGGGCCAGCGTGAAGGCGCCGCGGCCCGACCCGAGGTCGGCCCAGGCGGGGCCAGCTCCACGGACGCCGTCCTCGATGAGCCGGAC
>DATHCS010000192.1:0-2552 GCA_035319405.1 Candidatus Dormiibacterota bacterium
GCACGCTCTACCTGGCCACGGGCGCCAACTTCCCGGACGCGCTCGCCGGAGCGCCGCTGGGTGGGCCGCTGCTGCTCGTGCCGGGCAACAGCGCGCCGCAGTCGGTGCTCGACGAGACGCTGCGCCTCGGGCCGTCGCGCGTGGTGGTGCTCGGGGGCTCGGCGACCATCTCCGACGCGGTCGTCGAGGCCGTGCGCGCCGCGGCCGGACTCTAGCTTCAGGTCGCCGAGACGCGACGACCCTCGGACGATGCGCCCCCGCCGCCGGCGGGCGCGCCGGCGTGGTAGCCGGAGGGCAGGCGACCCTGGGCCGCCAGGCGGCGGATCACGAAGCTGTAGTAGTCGTCAACCTTGGCCGTGATGCTCGGCCAGCCGAACTGCACTGCGCGCGCGCGGCCGGCCGCTCCCATGCGTGCCCGGCGCGCCGGATCGTCGAGGAGGCGGGCGATGGCGAGGGCCAGCTCGTGATGGTCGCGCGGCGGCACCAGCAGCGCGTCGACGTCGCGCCGCACGACGCCCTTGTACCCGTGGATGTCGCTGCACACGATCGGCGTGCCCGAGGCCATCGCCTCGAGCAACACGATGCCGAACGATTCGCGCCCGGTGGCAGGGGAGACGAAGACGTCGGCGCTGGCGAAGTAGCGGGCCTTCTCCTCGTCGGGGACCCTGCCCAGCAGCTCCACGCCGAGCAGGCGGCGCGTCTGGATGTACCGTCGCACCTCGCGGTCCAGCGGTCCCGTCCCGATCACCAGCAGCCGGCAGTCCCGTCCGGAGCGGCGGAGCACGCGGTACGCCTTGAGCAGGACGGGAAGGCCCTTCCGGGCCTCGAACCGGCCCACGAAGAGGATGTTGGGGGTCCCGTCGCGCAGGCGCGCGAACGGCAGCGCACCCTGGAAGCGGGATAGGTCCACGCCGTTGGGGATGACCTTGTAGTCGCCCGGGAAGTAGTGGTCGATGAAGTGCCGCGCGGCCGCACTCACCGCGATCCGCCCGTGCAGGCGATCCAGGCTGCTGCGCATGGCGCGTCCCACCAGCTCGTAGGCGGGGCTCCAGCCGGCGTAGGCATGGAACGTGGCCACGTTGACGCAGTCCGACTCGCGCAGGAGGACCGGGGAGAGGAAGGGCACCAGCGGCTCGTGGAAGTGCAGCAGGTCGAAACGTTCGCTGGCCAGCAGCGCCCGGGCATGGCTGACGTAACGGGGCGAGAGGGTGAGCGTGCCGACCGAGCCGTTGGTGGGCACGCTGAATCCGCGGCCGAGGCGGATCACGTCGCCCTCGCTGCTGCGCTGCAGGCCGTGCGTGCTGCTGATGATCCGGACGTCGTGGCCGCGCGCGAGGAGGTTGTCGTAGAGGTGGCGGACGTGCTCGTTCACACCGCCCGGCAGCGGGTAGACGTAGGGCGTGACCAGGCCGATCTTCATCGCGTCGACCCGGCGTCGCGCGGCGGCTCCTCGAGGTAGCGCGGTGGCCGCAGGTGTCCGCCGGGATAGCCGAGATCCCGGCCCGTGCCGTCGCGGCGCAGGCGGCCGCCCACGTCCGCGGCCAGGTCGCGCACCTTCTTGTGGTACTGCCGGCCGACCATCCCGACCTGCGTGGTCGGCGGGTAGAAGGTCCCGTGCCACGTCGTGCGCCGCTCCAGGATGGCCCGCCGCAGGTCCTCCGCCGTGCGGCCGGGGAACTCCGTCCAGGCCTGGCCGATCTGGTCGAGCTCGTGCGCGTCGCTGGAGCCCGTGCCCGCCAGGCCATGGTCCATCGCGAAGGCGGCCACTCGGGGTTGCCAGCGGCGGCCCAGGGTGGTCGGATTGAACGCCTCCAGGGCATCGGGGTGGACGCGCGGATCGGGGTCGGCCAGGAGTGCCCGCAGCGTGCGAGGGCTGGCGCATAGCGGGTAGGGGATGAAGGGGTGGGCGGGGATGGCGAGGCCGCCCTGCTCGTGCACGGCGGCGATCGTCGCGCGCATCGACCGCCAGGGCGCGACCCGCGCCTCGAGGAAGAGGGCCAGCAGGTGACCGCCGCGGGTCGACACCTCCTCGGCCACGATCACCTCGAAGCGCTCGCCGCGAGCGCGGGCCATCGCACGGGCCGCCAGCGCGGCGTCGATGCGATCGTGGTCGGCGATCGCGATCACGTCCAGGTCGTCGCGTGCCGCGACCGCGTCGAGGATCGCCGCCACGCCGGCCGTGCCGTCGGACGCGGCCGTGTGGAGGTGCAGGTCAGCCCGGCCGCGCCGCTCGGTCATGCCGTCACCGGGGCTGCCGGTGTGGCCGCGGCCCGCGCCAGGTCGGGCCAGAGCGGGAACATCACGGCCCACCACTGCTCGGGTGACTCGGCGATGATCGCCTCGAAGGCCCGCGCCTCGGTCGCCAGGACGCGCTCCACGCGCTCGCGCAGCGACCCCTCCGACGGCACGGGCAGCTCGACGAGCCTGCCGCGGTAGCGACCCCAGCCGATGCGACGCGCGCCGACCACGTAGGTCCGTGCCCCGGAGCCGACCGCGAGCAGCGCGGGACCGACGGGGAGCGGCAGTGGCGCCCCGAACAGCTCGGTGGCGCG
>DATHCS010000193.1:0-2230 GCA_035319405.1 Candidatus Dormiibacterota bacterium
GGGCGATATCAACGCGAAGCACGCGCGGAAGGTCGAATCCAACGCGCCAGGCATCATCGTTCGCCAGCCCGTGAAGGAGCCGCTGCAGACGGGCATCAAGGCCATCGACGCGATGATCCCGATCGGCCGCGGTCAGCGCGAGCTGATCATCGGCGACCGCCAGACCGGCAAGACCGCCATCGCGATCGACACGATCATCAACCAGAAGGGCAAGGGCGTCGTCTGCGTCTACGTCGCCGTGGGCCAGAAGGCCTCGACGGTGGCGACGGTCGTGGAGACGCTCGAGCAGTACGGCGCCATGGACTACACCGTCATCGTCTCGGCGACGGCGTCCGACTCGGCCCCGCTGCAGTACATCGCCCCGATGGCCGGTGCCGCCATGGCCGAGTACTTCATGTACACCGGCGAGGATGGCAAGCCTGCCAGCAAGGACAACCCCGGCCACGCGACGCTCATCATCTACGATGACCTGTCCAAGCAGGCCGTGGCGTACCGCCAGATGTCGCTCACGCTCCGCCGTCCTCCGGGCCGCGAGGCTTACCCGGGCGACGTCTTCTACTGCCACAGCCGCCTGCTCGAGCGCGCTGCCAAGATGAGCGACGCCGAGGGCGCCGGCAGCTTGACTGCCCTGCCCATCGTCGAGACGCAGGCCGGCGACGTGTCGGCGTACATCCCGACGAACGTCATCTCCATCACCGACGGGCAGATCTTCCTCGAGTCGGACCTCTTCTACTCCGGCTTCCGCCCGGCCATCTCCGTCGGCATCTCGGTCAGCCGCGTCGGCAGCGCCGCCCAGGTCAAGGCGATGAAGCAGGTCGCCGGCACCATGAAGCTCGAGCTCGCCCAGTACCGCGAGCTGGCGGCCTTCGCCCAGTTCGGCAGCGACCTCGACAAGGCGACCCAGGAGACGCTGGCCAAGGGCGTGCGCCTGATGGAGGTCCTCAAGCAGGGCCAGTACGTCCCGATGTCGATGGAGAAGCAGGTGATCGAGCTCTACGCCGCCACCAGCAAGGACGAGACCGGCAAGAACTGGATCCGCGAGGTGCCGGTGGCCAAGGTGCGCGACTGGCTCAAGGGCCTGACCGAGTTCATCACCACCCGCAAGGCCGACATCTACAAGAAGATCGCCGAGAAGAAGGAGCTGTCGGACGAGATCAAGCAAGAGATCAACAAGGCGCTCAAGGAGTACCGCGAGCTCCAGAGCCAGGGCTAACCTCCAATGGCTTCCCTCAAGGCGATCCGCAACCGCATCCGCTCGGTGCGGTCGACCCAGCAGATCACCCGCGCCATGAAGATGGTCGCGGCGGCCCGACTGCGACGCGCCCAGGAGGCGATCACCTCGGCGCGCCCCTTCGTGAAGAGCATGGAGGAGGTGCTCAAGGACGTCGCCGCGCGCGTCGACCTCAGCGCCCACCCCCTGCTCGTGCGCCGGCCGGTCAAGAAGGCGGAGATCGTCGTCCTGACCTCCGACCGCGGCCTCTGCGGCGGCTTCAACGCCAACGTCCTGCGCCGGGTGCAGCGCTTCCTCATCGAGAACGAGGGGAAGTACGAGCAGGTCACGCTGCGCACCATCGGCCGCAAGGGCAACGAGTTCTTCCGCCGCCGCGCGGTGACCATCCGCAAGGACCACCCTGGGATGATCACCAAGGTGACCTACCACTCCGCGGACGGGTTGGCCCTGGAGCTGTCGCAGCTGTTCCTGTCCGGCGAGGTCGACGCGGTCTACCTCTGCTACAACGAGTTCGTCTCCGCGGCGACCCAGCGGGTGACCATGGCCGAGCTCCTGCCCATCTCTCCTCCCGAGGCGAAGAAGGGCGAGACCCCGGTCGACTTCATCTACGAGCCGGGCCAGCCGGAGCTGCTCGCCGCGCTGCTGCCGCGCTACGTGACCAGCTCGATGTGGCGGGCGATGCTCGAGTCGGTGGCCAGCGAGCACGGCGCGCGCATGAGCGCCATGGACAACGCCACCAACAACGCCAGCGAGATGATCGGCAAGCTGACGCTGCAGTACAACCGCACGCGCCAGGCCGGCATCACCAAGGAGCTCATGGAGATCGTCTCCGGCGCCGAGGCGCTCAAGTAACCAGAGCCAGCGGGCGCGCTCCGAAGGCGCGCCCGCCGCTCTGCCTGGCTTTCAAAGGTTTCCAAACGAGATAACGACGGTTCAGCCCTGCTGACTATCAAGGAGAGAAGCACATGGTCGCGACGAAGCTGGCGACGGGCAAGGTGA
>DATHCS010000194.1:0-2438 GCA_035319405.1 Candidatus Dormiibacterota bacterium
CGTACATGGGCTTCGAGCTCATGAGCTCCGCCGGCGGCGCCATCAAGGACCCCAAGCGCGACGTCCCCAAGATGATCATCCTCGCCGGCGCCGCCATCCTCGCCGTGTACATGTTCGCCACGTTCGGCGTGCTGGCCGCGACGCCGGCCAAGGACGTCAGCATCGTGACCGGCATCACCGATGCTCTGCAGGCGATGTTCGCCGCCGTGTTCGGCAACGCCGGCTGGCTCTTCAACGTCGCCGTCGTCATGCTGCTCTTCACGTTCTTCGGCAACATGGTCACCTGGTCCATCGGCGCCAACCAGACCATCGGCGCCACGGGACTCGACGCGACGGCGCCGGGCGTGTTCGGCCACGTCAACAAGCGGTACGGCACCCCGGACTACGCGTTCGTGCTCATGGGCGTCATCGCCACCGCGATCACGATCCTCGCCTACGTGCTCGACCCCAACCAGACGAGCGTGTTCTGGACGCTGTTCGCGCTCAGCTCGATCGTCTTCCTGATCCCGTACCTGCTGATGTTCCCGGCGCTGCTCGTGCTGCGCCGCAAGTTCCCCGACCAGCCGCGGCCTTATGTCATCCCCGGCGGCAAGGCGGGCGCCTGGCTCGCCACGGTGCTCTGCGAGGCGGGCGTGGTGCTCACGCTCGTGCTCTTCTTCTACTTCCCGGCGGAGGGCGTGTCGAAGGCCACGTTCTGGCTGATCACCGGCGGTGGCACGGTGATCTCGCTGCTCATCGGCTGGTGGCTCTACTGGCACAGCACGCGCGGCAGCGGCGACGCACCGGTCGCCGTGAGCAACGCGCAGGGATGAGGGCGACTATGACACCCACCGCCACCACTGACCCCAGGACGGTCGTCGTCGCCCTCGGCGGCAACGCCATCCTGCAGCCCGGCCAGGTCGGCACCTTCGAGGAGCAGCTCTTCAACATCGACGCCGCGATGCGCCGCGTGGCCGCCCTCGCCGCCGGGGGCTGGCGGGTGGTCCTGACCCACGGGAACGGCCCCCAGGTGGGCAACCTCTTGATCCAGAACGCGCTCGCCGCAGGGGCGGTGGCGCCGATGCCGATGGACGTCTGCGGCGCCGAGAGCCAGGGCCAGATCGGCTACCTCGCGGCGCAGGCGCTCGGGAACCACCTCAGAAAGCGCGGCGCCGGGCTCCCCGTGGTCTGCCTCGTGACCCAGGTGGCGGTCGACCCCGCCGACCCGGCCTTCGAGCACCCGACCAAGCCGGTGGGCCCCTTCTACACCGAGGGCGAGGCCAGGCGGATGATGCTCGAGGAGGGGCTCGCCATGCGCGAGGACGCCGGGCGCGGCTGGCGGCGCGTCGTGCCCTCCCCCGAGCCGGTCGAGATCGTCGAGCTCCCCGCCGTGCGCGGCCTGCTCTCGGGCGGCGCGCTCGTCGTCTGCAGCGGCGGCGGCGGGGTCCCCGTGACCCGCGCCCGCGGCGCCCTCTCGGGGACCGACGCGGTGATCGACAAGGACCTCGCCGCGGCGCTCCTCGCCCGCGAGCTCGGAGCCGAGGCGCTCCTCATCCTCACGGACGTGCCGCGCGCCTACCTGGGCTACGGCACCCCGCAGCAGGAGGCGCTCGGGCGGGTCACGGCGAGCGAGATGCGCGCCCACGCCGCCGCCGGCCACTTCAAGGCCGGCTCCATGGGCCCCAAGGTGGAGGCCTGCCTGCGGTTCGCGGAGGCGGGCGGCGAGGCGATCATCGCGAGCCTCACCGAGGTCGAGGAGGCGATGGCCGGGCGGGCCGGGACGCATATCGTGCCGGACGCGGCGGCCGCGTCCGGGAAGCGCCCGGCGGCCGGCTCGACCACTTCGCACGTCGCCACCTGAGACTCGCCCGGACCCACTCGACTTCCATCCGATCCGTCGCCGATGCGACGCCCGCGCCGGGCCTCAGATGATGACCCCAGCCCGGACGATCTCCACCACCGGCGTCACATCCACCGGTGGCGTCTCGCCCAGCCGCAGGGTCGGCACGACCTTCCGCACCTGTTCATAGGCCCGCGCAGTGCCTCGGCCCAGCGGCGTGACGTCCCGCATGTCCACGGCCTGAGCAGACACGAGCAGCTCGATGGCGATGATCGCCTCGCCGGCGTCGACCTGCTCGGCGAGGCGCCGGGCGGAGAGCGGCAGGTTGCTGGCGCGGTCCTCGATACCCTCCGCGCCCGACGTGCTCGTCACGATGTGCGAGACCGGCTGGGCCAGGGCGCTGACCTCCGTGGCCAGCGACTCCGCCGTGATGGCGAGGATGCTGAGGCCGAGGTCCGGGCTGCCCGGCACCTGCAGGCCCACTGGCAGCCCCGACCACGGCGTGTCCATCAGCTTGACGCAGCGCTCCGACGCGGCGAGGAGCATGCCGGCGAGGGCGATGCGCACGAAGTCCAGCGCGGCCGACACGCCTGCCACCTCGTAGAGGCAGGCGGAGCGG
>DATHCS010000195.1:0-5575 GCA_035319405.1 Candidatus Dormiibacterota bacterium
TGGGCAGCCGCAAGACCCAGGCCGACCGGCGGGCACGGCTGCTGGCGGCCGGCGTCAGCGAAGCGCAGCTCGACCGCCTGCGGGGGCCGATCGGGCTCGACCTGGGCGGCCGCGAGCCGGCCGAGACGGCCCTCGCGATCATGGCCGAGATCGTCGCCCAGCGGCATGGCGCCAGCGGGGGGCCCCTGCTCGCGACCGCTGCGACCCGCGCCGCCCCCGCCGGCCAGGGGGCCACCGCAGCCACGACCGCGGCGGGGACATGACCTCCCCGGCGCGCGTCGGGGCCATCGTGCTCGCGGCCGGCGCCGCGACGCGCTTCGGGGGCGGCAAGCTGCTGGCCGACCTCGACGGCCGTCCGGTCCTGCAGCACGTGCTGGACACGCTCGCGCGGATGCGGTTCTGCCAGACCGTGGTGGTGCTCGGCGACGATGCGGACGCCGTGGAGCGGGCCATCGCCTGGCAGGGCGAGGCGCGTGTGCGCAACCCGCACCCCGAGCGCGGCCTGTCCTCGTCGCTGCAGATCGGCATGCGCACGCTGGGGGCCGGGCTGCAGGCGGCGCTGATCGTCCTCGGCGACCAGCCGACCCTGCGCCGGGACGTGATCCTGACCCTTCTCGAGGCGGAGACGGCCGCCAGACGGCCCGTGGTCGTGCCCCGCTACGCCGAGGGCGGCGGCCGCAATCCCGCCCTGCTGGGGCGGACCGTCTGGTCGGAGGCCGGCGCGCTGGTCGGCGACCATGGGCTTGGACCGTGGCTGGCGGCCCATCCCGAGCTCGTGCTCGAAGTGCCGGTCGAGGGCGCCAATCCCGACATCGACACGCCCGCGGACTTGGCCGAGCTGGCCTGGGCCTGGCGCGTCGAAGCCAACCGTGCACAGGTCGACCGCCTGCGCGAGGTGCCCGACGGCGCCGACTTCTACGCCCCCACGACCTCCATCTTCCGGGCCGACCCGGCCCGCGCGGATGACGAGGTCCTGGACGCCCTGCTCAGGCTCGCCCGACGACGCGACACGTGGCTCGACGTGGGGGCGGGTGCCGGTCGCTACGCCCTGCCGCTGGCACGGCGGGTGCGCGAGGTCATCGCCGTGGAGCCCTCGGCGGGCATGCGCGGCGCGCTGGCGGAGGAGGCGGCGGCGCACGGGATCGCCAACGTGCGGGTCATCGCGGAGCGCTGGCCGATGGCCAGCCCGCCGCGCGCCTCGGTCGCCTTGATCGCCCACGTCGGCTACGACATCGAGGCCATCGGGCCGTTCCTCGAGGGGCTGGAGCGGGCGGCCCGCCGGCTGTGCGTGGCGGTCCTGATGGAGCACTCGCCCGCCGCCGCGGCGGCGCCGTACTTCGAGGCCGTGCACGGCGAGCCGCGCATCGCCCTGCCGGCGCTGTCCGAGTTTCTGGCGCTCCTGCGCGCGCGCGGCCACGAGCCGCGGCTGCAGCCCGTCGCTGCGCCCGCCGCCCGCTACGCCTCGCTCGAGGAGGTGGTGACCTACCTGCGTCGCCAGACGTGGGTGGCGGAGGGCGGAGCCAAGGACCGCGCGCTCGTCGCCGCCGCGCGAAAGGGGGCGATCGAGGAGGATGGCCGCTGGCGCCTCCTGCCCGTGCCGCCGACGATCGGCATCGTGAGCTGGAGCCCGCAGGCCGCCTCGCACGATTCTCATTGACCCTCCGCCTTCGGCAGGCCTATGCTCACGCCTGCAGGAGACCGAGCCCGGTCGACCCTTCCCCAGGACGCACGCGCAGCCCGCGATGGGGCATACGGGCGACCCTCCTTGGGTTCTTGCGGCAGTCGTGTTGTGGTGCTGGCACGTCGTCGCCGCGAGGTCGTGCCGTCACCCGTCAGCTCGTCCCATGACGGAGGACCGGCCGCGATGATCCCAGCCGAGTTCGACTACACCCGCCCGGCCAGCCTGGGCGAGGCGCTGCAGGTCCTCCATGACCGCGGCGGTGAAGCCAAGGTCCTTGCGGGGGGCTACAGCCTGATCCCGCTGCTCAAGCTGCGCCTGGGCACGCCGGGGATCCTGGTCGACATCAAGGACATCGGCGGCCTGGACGGCATCGCCGAGTCGGACGGCGAGCTGCGCATCGGCGCCCGCGCGACGCACGCCGCCATCGCCGCCAGCCCGCTCGCCCGCGGGTACCCCATCCTCGGCGACACGGCGGCCGGCATCGGCGACCCGCAGATCCGCAATTGGGGCACGATCGGCGGCTCCTGCGCCCACGCCGATCCCTCGTCGGACTGGCCGGCCGTGCTCATCGCCATGAACGGCAGCCTCGTCTGCCGCAGCGTCGGGGGCGAGCGCGTGGTCGCTGCCCGGGACTTCTTCCTCGACTCGTTCCAGACGGCCATCGAGCCCGATGAGCTGCTGACCGAGGTGCGCATCCCCAAGCCCCCGCCGGGCTCCGGCTCGGCCTACGTCAAGCTGGAACGGCGGACAGGCGATTTCGCCACCGTCGGCGCGGCCGCCCAGCTGCACCTCGGCGGCGACGGCCGCATCGACGCGGTGGGCATCGGCCTGACCGCGGTCGCGGAGGCGCCCTTCGCGGCGACCAAGGCAGAGTCCGCGCTGCACGGTGCCCACCCCTCGGCGGAGATGTTCCGCGAGGCTGGCGTCGCTGCGGCAGAGCAGAGCCGGCCCGTGGAGGACCGCCACGGGCCGGTGGACTACAAGATGGCCATGGTGCGCGAGATGACCGAGCGGGCCCTGGCCCGCGCGGCCGAGCGTGCCGGCGCGCGCGGCTGAGGAGGCGTACCGTGACCACCAAGCACATCCAGGTAACCGTCAACGGGGAGATGCGGGAGGCCGACGTCGAGCCACGCCTCCTGCTGGTGCACCTGTTGCGCGACGGGTTCGGCCTGACCGGCACCCATATCGGCTGTGACACCACCAACTGCGGCGCCTGCACGGTGCTGATCGACGGCCGCAGCGCCAAGTCCTGCACGGTGCTGGCCGTGCAGGCCGACGGGGCCGCCGTCAAGACCATCGAGGGCATGGCCGACGGCGCCAACCTGCACCCGCTGCAGCAGGCCTTCTGGGACCAGCACGGCCTGCAGTGCGGCTTCTGCACCCCCGGCATGATCATGCAGGCGAGCTACCTGCTGGCTCAGAACCCGGATCCCAGCGAGGCCGAGATCCGAGAGGGCATCAGCGGCAACCTCTGCCGCTGCACGGGCTACGTCAACATCGTGAAGGCCATCCAGCAGGCGGCCGCGGAGCTGCGGTCACAGGAAGCGCCGGCCGAGCCGGTCGCGGCGAGGTAGACGGCGATGGCACAGATCGCGACCCACACCAGCCCTGAAGTGGGGGGCATGGGCCACTCCGTCAAGCGCAAGGAGGACCCGCGCTTCATCCGCGGCAAGGGCGAATACATCGACGACGTCAACCTGCCGGGCCAGCTGTGGCTTGACATCGTGCGCTCGCCGTATGCCCACGCGCGGATCAAGTCGATCGACGCCTCCGAGGCGCTGAAGGTCCCGGGCGTCGCGGCCGTGGTCACCGGCAAGGACCTGGAGGGCTTCAAGCTCCACTGGATGCCGACCCTCGCCGGCGACGTCCAGATGGTGCTCCCCGTGGACACCGTCATGTACCAGTCGCAGGAAGTCGCGGCCGTGATCGCGACCTCGCGGTACGCGGCCGCGGACGGCGTGGCCGCCGTCGAGGTCGACTACGAGCCGCTGCCGGTCATCGTGGACCCCTTCCGGGCGCTCGAGAAGGATGCCCCGGTGCTGCGGCCTGACCGCGGCCCGGACAAGGCCACCAACCACATCTGGCATTGGGAGTCGGGCGACCGGGCCGCCGCCGACGCCGCGCTCGCCGCGGCGGAGGTGAAGATCGCCCAGGACATCTACATCCCGCGCATCCACGTGGCCTCCATCGAGACGTGCGGCTGCGTCGCCGACTGGGACCCCGTCCGCCAGCAGCTCACCCTCCACATGACCAGCCAGGCGCCCCACGCCATCCGCACGGTGGTCGCGCTGGTGGCCGCCGCCGCCGGCCTGCCGATCTACGAGCACAACATCCGGGTCAAGACCCACGACATCGGCGGCGGGTTCGGCGGCAAGGTGCCGGTCTATCCGGGCTACGTCCTGGCCGTCGCGGCCTCGTTCCTCACGGGCAAGCCCGTCAAGTGGATCGAGGACCGCAGCGAGAACCTGCAGGCCGACTCCTTCGCCCGGGACTACCACATCCACGCCGAGCTGGCGGCCACCAAGGCCGGTCGCATCCAGGGCCTTAAGGTCCGCACCGTGGCCGACCACGGCTACACCGACGCGGCGGCCGACCCCTCCAAGTTCCCGGCCGGCCTCTTCAACGTCATCACCGGCTCATACGACTTCCCGTCGGCCTTCGTCGAGGTCGACGGCGTCTACACCAACAAGCCGCCCGGCGGGGTCGCCTACCGCTGCTCGTTCCGGGTGACCGAGGCGGTCCATGCCATCGAGCGCATGGTCGACATCCTGGCCCACGAGCTGGGGATGGATCCGGCACAGCTGCGCATGGAGAACTTCATCCCGCCCGAGAAGTTCCCCTACAAGACGCCCACCGGCTGGGAGTACGACTCCGGCAACTACGGCGTGGCCCTGAAGAAGGCCATGGACATCATCGGCTACGACGAGCTGCGCAGGGAGCAGGCCGAGAAGCGAGCCCGCGGCGAGCTGATGGGCATCGGCATCAGCTCCTTCACCGAGATCGTAGGGGCCGGGCCCTCGCACACCTTCGACATCCTGGGCCTCAAGATGTTCGACTCGTGCGAGATCCGGGTCCATCCCACGGGCAAGGTCCTGGCGCGCATCGGCGTGCAGACGCAGGGCCAGGGCCACGAGACGACGTTCGCCCAGATCATCGCCGAGGAGCTGGGCTTCCCGGTGAGCGACATCAAGATCGAGTACGGCGACACGGACACGGCCCCCTACGGCCTGGGCACGTACGCCTCGCGGTCCACGCCGGTCGCCGGCGCGGCCACCGCGGTCGCCGCGCGCAAGGTCCGCGAGAAATCACGCCTCATCGCGGCCCACCTGCTGGAGGCCAACCCCGACGATCTCGAGTGGGAGGTCGGCAAGTTCTACGTGAAGGGCTCGCCCGAGCGGGCCAAGACGATCCAGGAGATCGCCTTCGCGGCCTACACCAACCATCCCCAGGGCATGGAGGCCGGCCTCGAGGCGGTCGACTACTACGACCCGCCCAATCTGACCTTCCCCTTCGGCTCGTACATCTGCGTGGTGGACATCGACAAGGGCACCGGCCAGGTCAGCGTGCGCCGCTTCGTGGCGGTCGACGACTGCGGCAACATCATCAACCCGATGATCGTGGACGGCCAGATCCACGGCGGGCTGACGATGGGCCTCGCGCCGGCACTGTACGAGGAGATCGTCTACGACGAGCTGGGCAACAACCTGGCCGGCACGTTCATGGACTACCTCCTGCCGACGGCCGTGGAGACGCCGTCCTGGGAGACCGACAAGACCGTGACGCCGTCGCCGCATCACCCCATCGGGGCCAAGGGCGTGGGCGAGTCGGCCACCGTCGGTGCACCGCCCGCCATCGCCAATGCCGTGGTCGACGCCCTCTGGCACCTCGGGGTGC
>DATHCS010000196.1:0-5234 GCA_035319405.1 Candidatus Dormiibacterota bacterium
CCGGCCGCCACGCGCAGTGGGCGGCACACGCCCGCGGGACAGCGCCCACGCTGCGCATGCTCCTGGAATTCCGCCTCGAAGTATCGCATCGCCGAGGTCAATGGGTTGGGTGCGGTGATGCCGTGGCCGCACAGGGAACCGTCCCGCACGTCGACGGACAGGTCCGCCAGCAGCTGCGGGTCGCCGGGGCGCGAGCGGCCGCCCATGAAGCGCTCGCCGATCTCGGCCAGGCGTCGCGTGCCGATGCGGCAGGGAATGCACTTGCCGCACGACTCGTCGTTCATGAAGCGCTCCATGAGCGTCGCCAGCTCGACCACGCAGGCGCCGTCGTCGAGGGCCACCAGCGAGCCCGAGCCGAGGATCGCCCCGGCCGCCTCGAGCGAGCGCGGCGTGAGGCCCGTCGAGAGCGCCGCCGGGGGCAGGAAGCCCCCCGAGGGCCCACCGACGAGCACGGCCTTCAGCCGATCGGGGTCGCTGCCGCCGACCTTCTCGATCACCTCGCCGATCGGCGTGCCCGTCGGCACCTCGGCCACGCCCGGGCGCTTGACCGCCCCGGAGAGCTGCACGAGCAGGGTGCCCGGGAACTCGGACGCACCGATGCTGCGGAAGGCCTTGGCCCCCCGGCTCACGATCCAGGGCAGGTCGGCCAGCGTGACCGCGCTGTTGACGAGCGTCGGTTCCCCCCACAGCCCACGCTCGGCCGGGTAGGGCGGCCGCTGTTCGGGCATGCCGCGCTTGCCCTCCAGCGCACGCAGCAGGACGGTCTCCTCGCCCAGCACGAAGGCGCCCTCGACGGCGCGCACCTCCAGCTGCAGGTCTACACCGCTGCCCTCGATGTCGTGGCCGAGGTAGCCGGCCGCCTCGGCCTGCTCGACCGCGAGGCGGAGGCGACGAAGCGCGTCGGTCGAGTCGGCGCGCACCGCCAGGTAGGCCTCCCGTGCGCCCACGGCGAAGGCGGCCAGGGCAAGCCCCTCGACCACGGCGACGGGATCGAGCTCGAGCAGCGCGCGCACCGCGCGCACGCCCGGGTCGGCCTCGTAGGCGTTGCCGACGGCGTAGCGGATCGTCCCCGGTTGCGCCCGAACGGCGCGCCACTTGGCGGCCGTGGGGTAACCGCTGCCGCCGCGCCCGCGCAGGCCGGCGTCGTCGACCAGGCGTACCAGGGCCTCGGGCCCCATCTTGAGCGCGTCGTGCCAGGCCTTCCAGGCGCCGGCCTTCTCGGCCGGCGCCAGCCCGGCCTCGGGGTCGTAGTGGCCCGCCCGGCCCAGCAGCACGGCCGGCCAACCCTTGGGCGTGGCCAGGACGGCGGCGACCATCAGGCACGCCCTCGCGGGGCGTGGCCCGCGCGCAGTCGCGAGGCAAGTTCGGCGGCGGCCTTCGGGGTGAGGCGCCCCTGCGGCTGCCCGTCGAGCGTGACGAGCGCAGCGTCGGGTGGGTCTCCGTGGCAGTCGGTCGTCTCGATCCGCACGGCGCCTTCGGGGCTCATCCCGCCGATGGGCGCCCCGACCACCTCCTCGAGGGCATAGAGGATCCGTCCGGCGCCGTGGAAGGCGCACTTGGGGCAGCGGCAGACGGCCAGCGTATGACCGCTGGGCGGGGCCAACCGCAGCTGGTCGTAGAAGGTGGCCGTGCCGTAGACCTCGCTGTACCAGGCGCCCGTGGCGTGGCTGATGTGCTTGAGGGCGGCGACGGGCAGGTAGCCGTAGGTCTCCTGGGTGCGGGCCAGGATGCGCAGCATGTGGCGCGGGTCGTAATCCTCGTCCTGCAGGATCCCGTCGAGGGCGCCCGTGTCGAGTGGCTCGAAGGCCTCGGCGGTGGGATCGGGCACGGGGCGGCCCGAACGGCGCAGGGCCGACTCCTCGCGTCGCTCGGCGTACTGCTCGGCTGGACCCCAGTGGACGTGGAAGCGGCTCTTGGTGTCCACGCCGCCCATGTCGATGCACTCGATGGGGCACGCCTGTGCGCACTGGAAGCAGGTCTCGCACTTGAGCGCGCCGGCCTCGTCGTAGAGCAGCACCAACCGACCGCGGTGACGCGGTGAGATGGGCTGCACCACCTCCGGGTACTGGACCGTCTGGCGCCGCCCGACACTGTTGCGGAGGGTGCGCGCGAGGCCCTTGAGGACACCCAGTCCGGGCACGAGGCTCACGGCCGCACCTGCTCCACGACGAGCACCGCGAGGGCCGTCACGAAGAGGTTGAGCAGCGCCGCGGGTAGCAGCCACTTCCAGGCGAAGCCCATCAGCTGGTCCACGCGCAGGCGTGGCAGCGTGCCGCGCAGGAAGACGAAGAGCACCACGAAGACGTAGGTCTTGGCCATGAACCAGAAGAGGCCCATCACGGCGTCGAAGCTGAAGGCAGCCCAGGCCAGCGCGCCGCCCACCACCAGGGCGTTGAAGAGCAGGAAGCCCACCACCAGGGCCTGCCAGAAGCGCAGCCGGTCGATGAGCATCCAGAAGGGCAGGGCCAGCAGCAGACTGCCCACCACCGGCGCCAGCAGCAGCACGAAGGGCAGGGCATTGCCCAGGCTGGCCAGGTCGATGGCGCCCGGGTTCAGGCCGACCGCATCCCACACGGGGCGCAGGTCGAGCGGCGCGTTCCAGCCGCCCAGGAAGATGGTCACCGTCAGCGCCGAGAGGAGGAACACGTTGACGTACTCGGCGAAGAAGAAGAAGCCGAAGCGCATGCCGCTGTACTCGGTGGCGAAGCCGGCCACGATCTCGCTGTCGGCCTCGGTCAGGTCGAAGGGCGTGCGGTTGCCTTCGGCGATGGCGGCCACGAAGAAGATCAGGGCCGCCAGCGGCTGGCGGAAGACGTACCAGTCGAGGAAGCTGCCGCCCTGCTGCTCGACGATGCGGTTGAGGCTGAGCGTGCCGGCCAGCATGATCACGCCAACCACGGAGAGCGTCAGCGGGATCTCGTAGCTGATGATCTGGGCCGCCGCCCGCAGCGCCCCCAGCAGCGAGTACTTGTTGAAGCTCGACCAGCCGGCCATCATCAGCCCGATCACGCCCACCCCGCCGACGGCGAAGACGTACAGCAGGCCCAGGTTCATGTCCTGCGCGAACAGGCCAGGCGCGAAGGGGATCACCAGGAAGGTCAGCACCGAGGCCAGGTAGACGACCGCCGGAGCCAGCGTGAACACGGGGATGTCCGCGCCGCGCGGCGTGAAGTCCTCCTTGGCCAGCACCTTGAAGCCGTGCAGCGTCGAGGCGAGCACCCCCCACGGGCCCTGGCGATTGGGGCCCATCCGCAGCGCCAGCAGCGCGATGAGCTTCATCTCCAGGTAGATGATCACGAAGGCCGTGGGCACGGTGAAGAGCAGCACCGCCGTCACCGCCACGACGAAGCGCACGATGGCGATGTTGTCCTCGAGGATGGCCAGCAGCCAGCTCACGAGGTTGGGCACCACGCCTGTGGTCACGCCGACCAGCAATAGCACCGTCATGACGCCAAGCAGCGCTGCCAGCGGCAGCACGACCTTGCCGGCCAGGGTCAGGCGGTTCCAGGGGCGCGTGAGGACGGTCACCTCGTCCCCTGTCCGCGGCGGCTCACTTGTCCACGCCGCCCATGACCGGGTCGAGGCTGGCCATGATGGCCATCGTGTCGGCGATCAGGTTGCCCGGCATCAGCAGGCCCACCGACTGGAGGTTGAAGAAGGAGGGGTCGTGGATGCGCAGCCGGAAGGGCTGGTCGGTGCCGTCGCTCATGGCGTACACGGCGTACAGCCCCCGAGGGCTCTCGATCGCCGCGAAGGCGCGCCCCGGGCGCGGCCGCAGCAGGCGCGGCAGCTTGGCCATGACCGGCCCATCGGGCAGCTTGTGCAGCACCTGGTCGATGATGTGGATGCTCTGCTTGATCTCGTCAAGGCGCAGCAGGTAGCGCGCATAGGAATCGCCCTCCTCGCGCGTGGGGATCTCGAACTCGAGCTCGGGGTACACGCTGTAGGGGTGCGCCCGGCGCACGTCGAAGGGCACGCCGGTCGCCCGCAGCGGGGGTCCGGTGAGGCACATCCGCAGCGCCGTCTGGCGGTCGATCACCCCCAGCCCTCGGGTGCGGCCGACGAAGACCTCGTTCTCGTTGATGAGCGTCATGCTGTCCTCGACGCGCCGCAGGGCATGGCCCATCCAGTCGCCGAGGCGGCTCATGAACTCATGGTTGAGGTCGCCGTTGACGCCGCCGATGCGCATGTAGTTGAAGAGCATCCGCTGGCCCGTCAGCGCGGCCAGCATCTCCACGATCTCGTCGCGCTCGAGGAAGCCGTACAGGATCGGCGTCAGGCCGCCCAGGTCCAGCGCCAGCCAGCCCAGGAACAGGGCGTGACTGGAGATCCGGCTCAGCTCGCAGGCGAGCACCCGGATGTACTCCGCCCGGCGCGGCACCTTGAGGTCCAGCAACTGCTCGGTCGCCAACACCGGCACGTACTCGCTGAACATCGAGGCCAGGTACTCCAGCGGGTCGCAGTGGCTGATGACCATGTGCCAGTCGCTGTTCTCGCAGATCTTCTCGACGCCTCGATGCAGGTAGCCAAGCACCGGGTCAAGGTCGACCACGCGCTCGCCGTCGACCTTGAGCACGACCCGCAGGACGCCGTGCGTGGAGGGATGCTGCGGACCCAGGTTGAGCAGCATCTCGCCCTCGCGCAGGGTGTAGAACTCCGCCTCCCGCTCCGTGCGGGGCGGGTAGGGTGGCACGGCGTCGTAGATGGTGGCCGGCGTGTCGACGAAGATCTCGGGATCGTCGAGGCTGCGGACGCGCGTCTCGGGCGTGGCCATCCTCATCGCTCCCGTGCGCGGCGAGTGGCGGCCGGGCCGGCGCCCACCGTCGGCTGTGCCGGCACCTGCTCCATGTGGCGCACCCCTTCGCCGACCGACCGCGAGGCGTCATCGGGCAGGTAGAAGTCCTTGCGCAGCGGGAAGCTGGCGTAGTCGGGCGGCATGTAGATGCGGCGCAGGTCCCGGTTGCCCTCGAAGATGATGCCGAACATGTCGTAGGCCTCCCGCTCCGCCCATTCGGCGCCCTTCCAGAGGAAGGTCACCGACTGGACGCGGGGGTCGTCGCGGGGCAGGTCGGTGGCGATGACGCGCAGCCAGTCGGGGCTGTTCGGAGACCAGAGGTGGTAGACCACCTCGAGGGTCGTACCGGTGTCGACGCCGCTCAGGTCGGCCAGCAGCTCGAAGCGCAGGTCCGGGTCGTCGTGGAGGAGCCGCATGGCCTCCGCCACGTCGCCCGGCG
>DATHCS010000197.1:0-2141 GCA_035319405.1 Candidatus Dormiibacterota bacterium
GAGCTGTTCGTGGTCCGGGCCGCGGAGCCCTTCGCGCTGGCGGACGTGTGGGACCTCGCCGAGCGCATGGAGCGCTTCGGCCTGGCCGGTTACGGTTGGGGTGCGGCGTGGTCGACGGCGGGAGGGGGCATCGGCGTGCACCGGGACGCGCGGGCCTTCCACGATGACCCTGCACGCGAGGCCCTGGCCTCGACCGAGACCACGAGCCTGCTGGTCCACCTTCGTCGCCCCTCCAAGCTCTCCACGCGGTCATTGCCCGACACGCAGCCCTTC
The DNA here is from genome assembly GCA_035319405.1 of Candidatus Dormiibacterota bacterium. Lineage (GTDB taxonomy): Bacteria > Chloroflexota > Limnocylindria > Limnocylindrales > CSP1-4 > DASPUH01. The sequence continues at coordinate 274 of DATHCS010000197.1, forward strand.
TGCGACCCGGGGGGCCGTTTTGCGCTCGGCCACAACGGAGACTTCCGCGATTTCCGGACATGGCGCGAGGGGTACCGTGCCGCCGGCCGCATCGAGGGTCGGGCGGACTCGGAGGTGGGTGCGCGCTGGCTCGAGGACCACTGGCAGGGTGGGCGCCCGGGGCGGCTGCTCGCGACGCTCCACCGGACCTTCGGCGGGCAGGCCAACCTGGGGCTGCTAACGCTGGCCGGTGACGTCGCACTCTACGCGGGCAACACGGAGAACCCGGCCTTCAGCCTGCGGCTCGGTCGCCTCGGGGTCCTGGCCACGGGGCTCTACTCGATCGATCGGTCATTCTTCCGGCTCGCGGCGCCCGGCGCCACGGCCAGGCGCGTCCTGCGCCCGGGAATGACCGCCGCGATCACGCCCTACGGAGCAGCGGCCGCCGCCTGACGGCGGGCGCTCATCGCGGGGCAGGGCGCATGCCGGAGGGCGACACGCTCTACCGCACGGCGTCGGTCCTGCGCCGGGTCCTCGCGGGGCGCGCCGTGCGCGCGGCGCAGGGCAGACCGGGCGGGCCGTCCCTGGGGAGGCTGGTCGGCCGGCAGATCCTGGCCGTCGAAGCCCGCGGCAAGCACCTCCTGATGGGGTTCGCGGCGGGGACGGACGGCGCGCCAGCGCTGACGCTCCACACGCACCTGGGGCTTCACGGGTCGTGGCATCGGTACCGCCCGGGCGAGCCGTGGCGACGCGGTCGACAGCGCGCCGTGGCCGTGCTCGAGACCGACACCTCGGTGGCGGTCTGCTTCGACGCGCCGACCGTGGAGCTGATCGAGACGCGGGCACTGCCACTGCATCCGGTGCTCGCGGCGCTCGGACCCGACCTGCTGGCAGCGGTCCCCGACACCTCCGCGGCGCTCGGACGCCTCGCTGACCCCGCCCGCGCGGCCATGCCGATCGGCGAGGCCCTCCTCGACCAGACCGCGCTCGCCGGCCTGGGCAACGTGTACCGCAGTGAAGTCTGCTTCGTCGAGCGGGTGGACCCCTGGACTCCGGTGCGCGCGCTGCCCGCGGGCACGCTCGAGCGCCTCGTGGAGACCGGAGCGCGCCTCCTGCTGGCGAACCGCGACGATCCGCGACGCACGACCGTCCCGGACGCGATCGGCGGTTTGACGGGCACGGACCTCTCGCGCCACCGGTCTGCCAGGCTGTGGGTCTACGGACGCGCCGGCCGCCCCTGTCACCGTTGCGGTGCCCTGATCCGCAGCGCCACCGCCGGACCGCTCGCCCGGCGCGTCTACTGGTGCCCTGCCTGCCAGGCGTCGGGCCCAGGCGGTCGGGCGGAGGCCTCCGAATCCGCACGCAGCGGGGCCGCAAGGGACTAGCATCCGCACGACGCCGCAGGAGGGCGGGAGGGAACGGGGATGGTGGCCGTCGAGCAAGGCGCGTCCGCGCTCGCGGGCGGGCGTCCGTCGAAATCGCTTCCGCTCTGGATGCTCGTCCAGCTCTCGCTCTACTGGCTGGGCCTTTCGCTCATCTTCTCGGCGCTCGACACGGTGGTCCTGCCGGAGCGGTTCACCGGCCTTGTCGAATCGGGTTCGGTCAACCTCGCGGTGGGCGTGCTGAGCTTCTGCGGCGCGATCGTCGCGGTCATCGTGCAACCGACGATCGGCTCGATCAGCGACTACACGATGACCCGCTGGGGGCGGCGGAAGCCGTACATCCTGATCGGCTCGACGCTCGACATCATCTTCCTGGCCGGGCTGGCGACCTCGAACACGTTCCTCACCATCACCGCCTTCTACATGCTGCTGCAGTTCAGCTCGAACTTCGCCCAGGGCCCCTTCCAGGGCTACGTGCCGGACCTCGTTCCCGCGCAGCAAGTGGGC
>DATHCS010000198.1:0-2460 GCA_035319405.1 Candidatus Dormiibacterota bacterium
GGCCGACCGCGTGATCGACATCAGCAGTGGCGATCCAGCTGTCTTCTGGCGCACCTTCGAGGACGCGATCGCCCGATTCGACGTGCTGCACTTCCATTTCGGGCGCACGTTCTTCCCCAACGACTGGGGTGGCGTGCCGCCCCTTTGGGATCTGCCCATCTACCGCGTCCTCGGCAAGAAGGTCTTCCACACCTGGCACGGCTCGGACTGTCGGATCCGGGCCGTCCACCTCGAGGTCAACCCCTGGAGCTACTACCGCACCTCGGACGTGGGCGCCGATGACGACCGCACGCGCAAGGTGATCGAGGTCTTCCGCACGTACGCCGATCGGCAGTTCGTGGTCTCGCCCGACTACCTCGCCTTCGTGCCCGATGCGCAGGTCATGCCGCGCGTGATCGACCTGGACGAGTGGCCCGAGCAGGCGCCGGTGCAGCGCGCCGCTCCGCGTCTGCTGCACGTCCCCACCCGGCGTGGCACGAAGGGCAGCGATGTCATCATCGCCGGCCTCGAGCGGCTCCGCGCCGAAGGGCTCGCCTTCGACTTCACGCTCCTCGAGGGCGTCAGCCACGACGAAGCGCGGCGCGCCATCCAGACGGCCGACGTGGTCATCGACAACGTGATCACCGGCGACTACGAGATCGTCTCGCTCGAGGCGATGGCCTCCTCCCGGGTGGCCGTGGCGAACGTCCAGGGCGAGAGCGCGCGAGCCTTTCCCGACGCCCCCGTCTACTCGGTCGATCCGGCGACCTTCGAGGAACGCATGCGTGCGCTCATCGAGGACCAGTCGGCCCGCCAGGCGCTGGCCGCCCGCGGGCGTGCGTACGTTGCCGCGCGCCACGACGCGCCGGTGATCGCCGCCCAGCTGCTGGAGGCCTACGCCGCGCCCTCGAGGCCCGTGGCGCGGCAGTCCTTCCCCGACTGGCTGAGCCTCGACGCGGCGCGCGGCATCGAGCGGCTCGAGCGGCGCCTGGCCGCGAGCCAGGCACGCGAGCGGGACCTTCGACGGCGCCTCGGCCTGCCCGTCGAGCTCGCCGACGAGCGGACCCTCAAGGATCGCCTCCCCATGTCGCTGCGCCTGCGCCTGCGCCGCGCCCGCGCCCGCCTCAGCGGCGCGCTGCGGCGGCGGTGACGGCTCCGGCCGCGGGGGCCTCCGCGGCACGCCCGGTCGCGCTGGTCAGCCACAGCTACTACGAGGAGGACCCCAGGGTCCGCCGCCAGGCCGAGGCGCTCGCGGCGGCCGGCTGGAGCGTCGACGTCTTCGCGCTTCGCCGGGCAGGAGAGGCGCCGCGCGGTGAGCTGCAGGGGGTGCACGTGGAGCGGCTGGACGTGCGACGCCACCAGGGCGCCGGCCTGGCCACCTACCTGGCCGAGTACGGCGCCTTCTTCGCTCGCGCGGCGGCGGCCCTGGCACATGCCCAGCACCGTCGCCACTACCGGCTCGTGCAGGTCGCGACGATCCCCGACTGGCTGGTCTTCGCCGCCCTGCCGGAACGGCTCGCGGGGGTGCCGCTGCTGCTCGATCTGCACGAGGCGATGCCGGAGTTCTTCCGCAGCCGCTTCCCGCGGGCGGCCAACCCCGTCGCGGGGGGTCTGCTGCGCCTCCAGGAACGCCTCTCCACCGCCGCAGCGACGCACCTCCTGACGGTCAACGAGGCGTTGCGCGATCGGCTGCTCGGCCTCGGCGTGCCGGAGGAGCGGGTCAGCGTGATCCGCAACAGCCCCGCCCTGGCGCGCTTCGATCGCGCCGCGCAGCCCACCCGTGGCTTCATGGCCGACGGCACGCTCCGCCTCGTCTACGCCGGTGCGGTGACCCCCATGTACGAGCTCGATGTGGCCCTCGATGGCGTCGCCCGCCTCCGCCGCCAGCAGCCGACGCTGGCCGTGCGCCTCGAGATCTATGGGCGCGGTGACAGCCAGTCAACGCTGGAGGCAGCCCTGGAGCGGCTCGGGGTCGCCGACGCCGTCACCTTCCACGGGCGCATCCCGATCGAGGACGTTCCCGCGGCCATCGCGGCGGCCGACGTCGGCGTCGCGCCGACGCGACGCGATCCGTTCACCGAGATGAGCCTCTCCACCAAGATCTTCGAGTACGCGGCGATGGGCAAGCCGATCCTCTGCTCCGACCTGCCGCTCGTGGGGCGGACGCTGGGGACCGACGCGGCCTGGATCTACCCGGCCGGCGACGCCGAGGGCTTCGCCGCCGCCCTGGCCTCGATCGTCGACGACCGCGCCGAACGGGAGGCCCGAGCCGAGCGGGCCCTGGCCCGCACCCGCGAGCTGGCCTGGGAGCACGAGGCCGGCCGGTACCTCGACCTCGTCGAGCGATTCGCTCGCGCATGAGCTCGGTTCCGGTGTCGGCCGAGCTCGTGCGGCCGATGCGTTCGCTGTGGCTGCTGGGGATCGCGCACGCCGTCAACCATGCCGAGGCCGTGCTGATCCCGCTGGTCTACCTGCGCGTGG
>DATHCS010000199.1:0-2211 GCA_035319405.1 Candidatus Dormiibacterota bacterium
CGGCGAGGGCGTACAACAGACGCGATTCGACGGGGGTCAGGTGGGTCTCCTGCCCGTCCAGGAAGACCCGGCGTCGCTGCAGGTCCAGCACCAGCCCTCCGCCCAGGTCGAGGCGCCCCGAGGGCACCCGGTCACCGACCCGCCGCAGCACGCGGTTGATGCGGGCCCGCAGCTCCGGGTAGTGGAACGGCTTGGTGATGTAGTCCTCGGCCACCTCCTCGAGCGCCTCGGCCTTGGAGTCGCCGGTGTCGATCGCCGAGAGGACGATGATCGGCAGGTCGGCCCGCGCCTTCACGCGGCGGGCCAGGGTCAGCCCGTCGAGACGCGGCATGAGCATGTCGACGACGAGCAGGTCCGGCCAGGCGCCCTCGAGCCGCTTGAGGGCCTCCTGCCCGTCCCGCGCCGTCTGCACGCTGAAGCCGTCGGAGCGCAGCTGGTCGGCCAGGAAGATCAGCAGGTGCGGGTCGTCGTCGACGAGCAGGATCCGCGTCGGGCCGGGCGCGAGCGTCATCGCCGGCGAGGATAGCAGCGGCCGCAGGTCGATCCGCTCAGGGCGCGCGCGGATCGAGGTAGCGACAGCGTGGCGCGACGGCGCAGCGATCGCAGGCCGGACGCCGGGCGTGGCAGGTGCGGCGGCCATGGGTGATGAGGTTGACGTGTGCCTCGTACAGCCGCTCGCGCGGCACGCGTTCAAGGAGCGCGTCGTGGGCCGGCCCGAGCGGCTCGCGCGGGCCCAGCAGTCCGATGCGCCGGCAGACCCGCTCCACGTGGGTGTCGATGGGCAGCAGCGGCAGGTCGTAGCAGAAGAGCAGCACGACCGAGGCCGTCTTGGCGCCGATGCCGGGGATCCGCGTGAGCCAGGCGCGCGCCTCCAGCGGCGCCATCGTGGCCAGGAAGTCCAGCGTGTAATCGCCGCGTGCCTCGCGGACCGCCCGCAGGGCCGCCTGGATGCGCGGCGCCTTCTGGTAGGCCAGGCCGCCGACGCGGATGGCCGCCACGAGCTCCTCGGGATCGGCCTCCTCGACGGCCGCCCAGTCGGGGAAGCGCGCGCGCAGCGCCTCGAAGGCGCGCTCGGCATTCAGGTCGCTGGTGTTCTGGCTGAGGATCGTCAGGACCAGCTCCGAGGTGCCATCGCGGCGCGGCGCCCAGCGGGGCGTGCCGTACATGTCGGCGAGCGCGTCGAGCACGAAGGCCACCAGGCCGGGCCGCCGCCGTTCCAGCGACCAGGGCCGGCGGCGGGCGCGCGGGCTCACCGTCCGAGCAGGGCGACCAGGCGGGCTGCCCGCTCGGCGGCCCGTTCGAGCGGCGCGGCGCCGGCGGCCATGGCCTCCTCCACGCTCGCCGGCCCCTCGCTTACGGGCAGTGCCAGGGCGCCGAGCTCGGCCAAAGCGGCCGCTCCCTCCGGCGTCACGCCCCCGCCGAAGCAGAGGCAGGGCCGCCCGGCCGCCTGCGCCCGCCGCGCCACGCCCAGGGCGGTCTTGCCGTGAGCCGTCTGGGCGTCGACGCGGCCCTCGCCCGTGATCACCAGCTGGCAGCCCGCCAGTGCGTCGTCGAAGCCGGTCAAGACCATCACCTCATCGACCCCGGGGCGCACCTCCAGTGAGGCGAAGTGCCCGGCCACGGCGAGCAGCCCGAAGGTCGTGCCGCCCGCGGCCCCTGCCCCCGGCTCGTCCCGGACGTGCCGGCCCGTCACGGCCTCCAGCAGGTCGGCGAAGCGGGCCAGGTTGTCGTCAAGGAGCGCGACCTGCGCCGGATCGGCGCCTTTCTGCGGGCCGTAGGTGGCCGCCGCGCCGAGCGGGCCGAGCAGCGGGTTCGTGACGTCAGACGCGATCGTCAGGTGCACCTCGGCCAGGGCCGGCGAGAGTCCGTCGAGGTCGATGTGGGCCAGCGAGCCCAGGCCCCCGCCGCCGGGTGCGAGCTCGCCCCCCGCCGCGTCGAGGAAACGGGCACCGATGGCGCGCAGGAGGCCCGAGCCCCCGTCGGATGTGGCCGAGCCGCCCAGGCCCAGGACGATCGAGCGACAGCCCAGGCCGATCGCGGCGGCCAGCACGAGCCCCGTGCCGAACGTCGAGGCGGCCAGCGCATCCCGCTCACCGGTCGCCAGGCGAGAGAGGCCCGAGGCTTCGGCCAGCTCGACGACCGCCCGATCGCGGCCGCCCTCGTCGCGCAGGAATCGCGCCTGTAGCGGCCGCCCCAGCGGATCGCGCGCCG